>DASTWV010000055.1 GCA_035765775.1 Actinomycetota bacterium
GGCGGCGCCCCCCCGGCCCGGCGGTCAGGCCCCCGCCCGGCCCGCCACGATGTCCAGGATGGCGAGCTCCTTGGCCCGCAGCCGCCGGGTGGCCAGCGCCAGCCCGAGGCGCCACACCAGGAGCCCGTAGGCCGCCGACACCGCGGTGACCGACAGCAGGGCCGCCTGGCTGGAGCCCAGGACCAGGAGCACCGCCACCACCACCGGGCTGAGCAGCGTGAAGATGACGAACAGGGCCAGCATGCCGGCGAAGGCCGGCAGGCAGCCCGGGCCGGCCCACATGTTGGTCACGGAGTCCGGTAGCGGGAAAGGGGCCAGGGTGGACACCTGGTTGGCCACGCCCAGCGTGACGCCCAGCACGGTGGCGGCCAGGAGGATGGTGGCGGGCACGTAGACCATGGCGTTCAGCACCACCCCCAGGGCCAGGGCCCCCACGGTGGCGGTGGACAGGCCCAGCAGCACGGCGGCGAGGTTCTTGCCCCGGAACTCCTCGGCGGGATCCCTGCCCGAGGCCACCTGCAGCCAGAAGGCGGCCCCGTCGTTGCCGAACTGGTTCATCGCCTGCATGCCAAAGACCAGGGCCCCCACGGCGGCGAACAGCACCGGCTTGCGGGCGTCGCTGCCGCGGCTCAGCAGGCCGGCGGCGGGGAGGACGATGAAGAGGGCGACGCTGACCAGCGCCGCCCGGCGGCGGGGATCACGCCAGGTGTAGCGCAGCTCCTTGGCGGCGATCGCACCCGCCCGGGTGCGGGGGAGGAAGCCGAGGCGGGCGAAGAGGTCGCTGCGGGTGCGGCTCTTGGTGGTGCCACCCGCCTCGGCGGTGGTCAGGACGTGCTGGAGCGCCAGGCTCCACAGCCAGCCCAGCACGGCGACCACAGCCGCCACCGCCGCCAGCCAGGCGACGGCCGGCAGGGTGTGGCCCTGGCGGGCCAGGATCACCGCCCGGGCAGCCCAGCCGGGGGGCAGCCAGAACAGGGTCCGGGCGGAGGAACCGAGCGTGAGGCCGTGGTGGCCGGGCCCCACCACCAGGCGGGGCACCAGCTGGCCGGCCAGGGCCGGGACCACCGCCACGATGGCGAACATGAACACCAGGAGGTCCCGGCCCCGGCGGGAGCGCAGGATGCCCGACAGCGCCGTGGTGACCGTGCGGGAGGCGACGATGCACAGGGCCATCTCCAGCACCACTGCCAGTACGGCGATGGCGGTCGGGGTCCCGAAGGGGCCGTGGGCGACGGTGCCGGTCAGCGTCGCCACGGTGGCCACCGGCGGTACGCCCAGCAGGGCGGCCACCAGCAGGCCGGCGATGATGGCGCCCCGGGACAGGGGCAGGAGGGCGAGGTTGGCCGGGTCCAGCGTCTCGTCGCTGCCGAAGCCCAGGAGCGGGAAGGTCAGCCAGGCGAAGAAGAAGCCGTCGAACACCAGCGGGACCACCACAGACTGGTCGCGGCCGGCCACCAGCAGGGAGAAGCCGGCGGCCGCCACCCACACCCAGAAGATAAGGGCGAAGACCAGGCCCACCTTGCGGCGTCCGCTGGAGCGCAGGCCGTTGCGGGCCAGCGCAAACTTCAGCCGGAGGAAGTACCCAGCCACCCCAGGTCCTTGGCGCCGTTAGTCTCGCCGCCCACCAGGTTGACGAAGGCCTCCTCCAGGGGCTGGCCGTTTGCGATGTCCGCTGTCGGGCCGACGGCGACGATGCGGCCCTGGTGCATGATCGCCACCCGCTCGCAGAGGCGTTCCACCAGCTCCATGACGTGGCTGGAGAAGACCACCGTCGCCCCGCTCTGGATGTGGCGTTCCAGCACCGAGCGGATACTGCGGGCCGAGACCGGGTCCACCGCCTCGAAGGGCTCGTCCAAGAAGAGCACCCGGGGGCCATGGATGAGGGCGCAGGCCAGGCCCACCTTCTTCTTCATGCCGTGGCTGTAGTCCACCACCATGGTGCTGGCGGCCTCCACCAGGCCGAAGGCCTCCAGCAGCTCGGCGGAGCGTTCCTTGACGATGTCCTTGGGCAGGCCCCGCAGCAGGCCGTTGAAGGTGAGCAGCTCGGCACCGGTGAGGCGCTCGAAGAGGTGCAGGTCCTCGGGGAGCACGCCCATGGAGGCCTTGGCCCGCACGAGGTTCTGCCAGACGTCCAGGCCTTCCACCCAGATGCCGCCCGCGTCGGGGCGCAGCAGGCCGGTGCACATGCGCAGTGTGGTGGTCTTGCCGGCACCGTTGGGGCCCACCAGGCCGAAGAAACATGCCTGGGGGATGTCCAGATCGATGCCCTGCACGGCCACCTTGGTCCCATAGGACTTCCACAGCTCCCGGACCTGCAGGGCGAACGCCGGCCCTGGGGGTGGCGGGGGTGGCGGCTGGGTCATGCAGACAGCTTGGCAGCTCTCGGGAGATCGGGGGCCCCCGGCTCACTCCGGGGGGCCGGCTCTGGTCTCCCTCCTTACGACCGGATGCCGCTGCTGGCCCGGCCTCCCGGACCACCGGGTTGTGCATCCCGGTGGCTGAGCGTCAGGTAGGCCACGAGGATGGCGGTCAGCAGGGCCAGCGCCCCGGCCACGGGGGCCGCCCCCAGGCCCAGCCCACCCGCCGCCGTCGGCTTGCCGGCCCAGTCCGCCAGGGAGGCCCCCAGCGGGCGGGTCATCACGTAGGCCGCCCAGAAGGCTGCGATGGGGTTCCATCCTCGCTGGAAGGCGATGCCCACCAGCGCGATCGCCCCGGCAAAGAGCCCGGCGGACACCTGGTAGCCGAGGTTCAGGGTCAAGGCGACCAGGTCTCCCACCGCCGTCCCCAGGGCGAATGTGGCCACGACGGTGGCCCAATAGAACAGCTCGCGGCGCGGCGAGTCGATGCTGTGGATCGACAGCGTCTTCTCGAGCTTCACCCAGGTGTAGAAGATGGCCACCAGGCCCACGGCGCAGAGCAGGGATGAGGACCAGTAGGGGACCCCGAAGCCGACGTGGAGGACGTCGGCGGCCATGGTGCCGAAGACCCCCACCATGACCACGGCCAACCAGTAGGCCCAGGCGACGTAGCGGCGGCGGGAGAACTGCAGCGCCATGGCCACGGCAAACCCCACGAAGCCCAGGGCCACGGCGAGCACCGGGGCCATGGCGTGGACCAGGTAGTCCGAGGTCGATTCTCCCAGGGCCGTGGAGAGGCCCTTGATGACCCAGAAGAACACGGTGATCTGGGGCACCCGCAGCGCCCGGGACATCGTCCGGCGTCCTGCCGTGGTCTCTGGGTCGGACTGGGTTCCGAGAAAACGCGCCATGTCCGGCATCCTGCCGCAAGATCGCTGCGCCTGCCGTCCCGGCCTGACCACCGCGGTCATAGCCTGCTGGTACGGTGGCGGACATGGGCGAGTCTGTGCTGGAGGATGCCTTCCGTCACCACGTCTGGGCGACGTTGCAGATCATCGACGCCAGCCAGGCGCTTCCTCAGCAGCAGGTGCAGACCACCGCACCCGGGACCTACGGGTCCATCCTGGACACGCTGCGCCACTTGGTGGCGGCAGACGCCCGGTACCTGTTCATCCTGAGCGGGGGGGAGGTCGCCCCCATCGACGCCAGCGAGATGGGCCTGCCCCAGCTCCGGGCCCAGATGACCCTGCACGGCGGCTCCTGGGCGGCGGTGCTGGTCCGGGATCTGGACCCGGCGGCGGTCATGGGGCGCGTGCGGGCCGACGGCTCCGAGACCCAGGCCCCCGTGAGCATCCGGCTGGCCCAGGCCCTGCACCACGGCACCGATCACCGCAGCCAGATCTGCACCGCCCTGACCGGCCTGGGGGTGGAACCACCCGCCATCGACGTCTGGGACTTCGGCGCATCCGACAACCGGGTCGTGGAAATCCCCCCCCGATAGAGCTGGCCGGAGCGAGGGGTGCTTGGGGGCGGGGCGGGCCGCTGCGCACGACTATCTGGGCTCTGCGGCTATCCTGGCCTCGGAGGCGACTGGGGCCTGGTGGCCCTCCTGGTCTTCAAAACCAGTGCGCCGGGGAGACTCGGTGGGCGGGTTCGATTCCCGTCCGCCTCCGCAAAGTGGGGTGTGGCCTCGCGGAACCGTTCTTGTGACGCTGAACTACCGTATGGGTAGTTGGTGCTCACAAGAACGGACACATGACTCGGTCCCTACGCTGCCGCTACCCAGCAGTCCCAGTGTTCCAGCGTCCCGAAGCCGAGCCGCTCGTAGACGGAGTACCCGGACGGGCTCGACTCCAGCCACGCCCACGTGGCGCCTGCCGAAAACCCATCCTCCACGGCCTGGCGGGTGATCGCCGCCCCGAAGCCGCGGCGACGGTACTCGGGGAGGGTGGCGACGCTGAAGATGCCTACGGACTCGCCCACGGTGCACCCGAAGCCGGTGGCGACGCCCTGGCCGTCGATCTCGGCCAGGTAGGTCCGCACCCCGGGGAGGGCGAGCAGCGACCGGGGCGCCAGCTGCAGGAAGAGCTCAAGGGGAGCCTCGAAGCCAGCCGCACCGACGATGGCGTGCGCAGCCGCCTCGTCGGGCGAGAGCAACCGTAGGCTGCAACCGGGCGGCAACAGGGCTGGGGAAAGCTTCCCTGGCTGGTCCAGGACCATCATCGGGGTCTTCGGCTCCATGGTCATGCCGCGACGTGTGGCCAGACGACCGAGTCGCTCGCTCAGTGCGGGCCGCACCCGCAGGCAGTGCGGGAAGCCACGGGCGGCGACCTCGTCCAGGAGGGACTCGACCCTGACCTCGTCGACCGATGTGGCCTCGGTCCAGACACCGTTGAGCATCGGCAGGGCAACGCCCGAGAAGCCAGCGAAAAGGCCGCCCTCGCGGCGGATCCACGCCCCTGGAAGTGCTGGAGTGAGATGCACCATGGTGCGGGCCAGAGCAGCAGCGGCCATGTCCGCGTCAATGCCCACGGGCTAACGATACCGCCCGACCTACCTATGTCACGTGATTGCTGGATGCAGCTCAGGACCGCAGGAGCATTTGGCCGATGGCGACCGCCGAGTCGTGGTCGGGCCGCTGCACCTGGTCGCAGACGCGTACGGCACGCCGCATCCGCTGGCCGAACTCCCGGTGGGCCATCCATGCCCCCCGGGTCTCGGCGGGTAGTGGCGATGAAGATCGACACCCGGGCAGGCGACCTCCTTCGTTAGGCGCCCGGGCGTGCCGTGTCCGATCAGCGTAGTCTTTCCGTAATGGTTCTCCGGGAACTGGCAGGCAACGCTTCGAGCCACGCAGCGCCCACGGCTCTTCGGCAGCCGCGTTCCGGACCGCCCCTGCACGCGCTGCTGCGCAGCCTCCAGTCGGGGGCGGGCAACCGGGCCGTTGGGCAGGCATTGGCCAGGCAGAATCTCGGGGTCCAGCGTGCCTCCTACTCGGGCAAGGGTACGGGAGCCGACGCCTATGAGACCGAAGAGTTCACGTACCCCGGTGAGGTCTCGAAGCGGGAGCGGGCCAAGAAGGCGACGATCTACGTCTCCCCCAGGCCCACCGGCGGCCGGGCCGCCGCCCCGGTGCCCATCAGCTTCGTCAGCAAGGTCACCGGGACGGTCGACGCCGAGATCAAGCAGGGCTGGCACCGGGGCCACATGGCCGGACTCGAGATCGGCGGGGAGAACGAGTCCTACAACATCGCCCCGATGCTCCCCGGGTTCAACCGGGGCAGCGTCTGGCGGGGCGTCGAGCACGCCACCCGGGAGGCCGGGCGGTCGGCGGGCAAAGATAACTACGTCACCGTGATCGAGCTTGCCTACGGATTGGCTGACCCCCGGATCCCCTCAGCGGTCTCGGTCACCCGCAAGGCCCGAGCCAGCGCGCTCGCCCCCTACGTCCTCATCCCCGGAGACCCCACGACCCATACCCATGAAGGAGCGGTGACCGCGCGTCCGGAGAAACCGGAGCGGAAGCTGCTCACCCGCAAGATCGCGGGCGCGGCTCACCTGCTGGGCCGCATGGAGGTGGAGAACACCAAGGAAGCCCGGGATGCCCTCCGGGATGGCCACCTGCCGAAGTCGAAGAAGGCCCAGTGGCCGGATGACGCGGCCGACCGCCCCTACGGGAACCTCGACCTGCTGAATCTGTCGTACAAGCTGGGCCAGGTGTTCACCATCGAATCCCACCGGGAGTTCTCCCAGGAGCAGCGCCAGCTCATCATCAAGGCCAACCTCTCGAAGAACGGCTCGCTCACCTCCGATGACCCCAGAGACCCGCACCAGGACCTGAGTGAGAACGGCACGGTGGACTTTCCGGAGGTCGACCACATCATCCCCAAGTCCTCCGGCGGCGCCAACGCCTTCTCGAACGCCCGGGTCGTGAGTTGGGAGCTCAACAACCGGGTGGCGCGGGTGAAGGGCATCCAGGACCTGGTGGACGTCACCCGGCTCGCCGAAAGCCCGGCCTACAGCGTCGCTGACGTGGTCCAGCAACAACTGATCCGCGGGCCCAAGGCGGGCACCACTGCCGCCCAGATGATCCGCCTCTGCCAGGAGAAGCTGCACTGGTCATCCGTCACCGAGCGCCGCCGGGAGGTCGTGGCCGAGGAGCTCGCCGAGCTGGTCGCTGACGGTGAGGTCACCAAAGATGACTCCGTGGATCCTCCGTTGTTCAAGGCGGCCAGGTAACGGCCGCCGCACCGACGTCGCTGCTGTCCCAATAACACCAAGGGTGAGCGGCAAACCAGAGGATGCCTTCCGGCGCCCGCTCCGATGCCAAGTTTGCGTGGAACTTGAACACGCCGACCGGGCCCTACTCGGGCGCCGTGCTCCAGATCGCCACCGCCACAGCTAGTTCTCCCGCGCCAGGTAGCCGTTCGAAATGAGCCAGGACACGTTGCCGGTGGCGGGGTTCCCGGGCAGCAGCGAGGCTACGATCTGGTACTGGATCCCGTGGCCGGGCTGCCCGAACCCGGGGGCGATGGGGCCGGTCTCCGCCTCGAAGGGCTTCAGCACCTTGTAGAGGTGGTAGTTGCAGGTGTAGGCCGGGTCGAAGGTGTCGAGGCTCATCGGCGGGAGGGCACGCCGGGCATACGCCTCGTCCCGGGGTGCCAGGAACGCCCCGAACTCGCTCCCGAATCGGTCGATCTCCTGGCCCGCCGCCAGGGGCCGGGTGGACTCGATGGGTCGACCCTGGCCATTGAGCATGAAGCCGTTGGCCGGCGGGTAGCGCCAGCCCCCCGCCCCGCCGTTGGCGGCCGGATCCCAGTAGGTCGCCAGGAACTGCGCGGGGGTCAGACCGGCGAGTCGGTCGTAGTGGCGGACGATGGGCAGGATCGGCCCAGAGGTGGGCAGGTCCTCGGGGCCGAGGCGGTTGTCGCCGCCGAAATAGGCAGTGGAGCACGTGGTGCTCCCGCCCGCCCGGGGGTGATGGGTGGCCGCGGTTGCGGCCTGACCAGCCACCACCCCGCCGGACAGCAGGAGGGACACGACAACCACCAACACCGCCCACCGCCTGCCGTTCATCCGCCGCTCCTTTGCGAACACGTGAGTTATTCCATTCGAGCGGATCATACCTACCTGATGGTAGGACAGCAAGACCTGCTGGATGCCGGAGTCAGCAGCGGTCAGTCCATCATCCAGAGCAGGCCCGGGTATCTGTGCCGGATGCCGGTCGCGCGGCCCGCCCCGTACCGGGTCGGGTGGTGCCCGCCCGGATGGGTGGGGGGTCCAGGTCGGCCGCCATCAGCCCACTCCAGAAGAACCCGACGGGGCCGACGGCTGCTGCTGCCGTGACCACCCACGCTGCGGCATGAATCGATGGCGGCGCGGCCGAGCGGGCGCGGATAACGGGGGCGGTGCGAGATGGGCGGCGCATGTCGGGTCCCTCCCTTGTCGGCGGGAGCCCTGCGCTCCCGATCCAGGAGGCGTTCATCCCGGGGTTCAGCGGCGCCTGAACGGCCGGGGCGGGTACAACACTCCCGAGACCGTCGGCTTGACATTAGTTTGGTCCCAAACTATTCTGTCTCATACCATCTCTCAAAGGAGGAATCGCCATGTCCCGACTGCAGATCATCGTTGGCAGCATCCGGCCCGGGCGGGCGGCCGATTTGGTCCTGCCCTGGGTGGTCTCCCGGGCCGAGGCCCATCCGGCGTTCGACGTCGAGGTGCTGGACCTGCGGGACTGGCCCCTGCCGATTTTCGCCGAGCACATGGGCAGCATCGGCGATATCCGGAACCCGACGTACTCCGAGCCCCTCGTCCGGCGCTGGAACCACAAGATCCAGGAGGGCGACGCCTTCCTGTTCGTCACCCCGGAGTACAACCACAGCGTCCCGGGCGGCCTGAAGAACGCCATCGACAGCGTCTTCGTCTCCTTCGGCTTCCGCAACAAGCCGGCGGCGGTGGTGGGCTACAGCAATGGGGTGGGAGCCGGGGTGCGGGCAGTGGAGCACCTGGCCCAGATCATGGTCGAGACCGACTCCCATCCCATCCGCAGCTCGGTGCTCATCCCGTTCGTGCAGCAGGCATTCGTGGACCGCGAGCCCGTGGACCCCGCCACCGAGGCCGCCCTGGGAGTGCTGCTGGACGACCTCGCGTGGTGGAGCTCGGCGCTGGAGCGGGCGCGAGCCGAGGGCCAGCTCCCGCCGGGCACGCAGCGGCTGCGGGCGGCTGTGGCGGCGATGGCGGGGCGGTAAGCGGGCCGACGGGGGCGGG
The DNA here is from genome assembly GCA_035765775.1 of Actinomycetota bacterium. Classification (NCBI taxonomy): domain Bacteria; kingdom Bacillati; phylum Actinomycetota; species Actinomycetota bacterium. Next base: position 8,625 of record DASTWV010000055.1, read on the forward strand.
CGGTTTCGAAGGCCGATTCGCCGCCGTCGCTTGCTCCGACCACAAAGACGACCACAAGACGTCCCCAGCATGGGTCGCGGGGTGGATCATGTGATGTGTTGACCGCGTAAGTCGGCATAAGTGACCTATTACGGCGGCAAGACATACAAACGGGCATTGACCAGTCTTGGCCCAGGGACTAGATTTCCTATGGCATGGGCGATCTTGCGGTGGCCGGCGCAACGGATTGGGTGAGTGCCCTCTCGAGTGCCGTATCGGCCTTTGTGGTCCTGGCGGGGGCTGGCGTTGCCTACTGGCGGTACCGCAAGGACCATCCCTACTTTGCCCGAGCCAACTTGGAACTGAGCGCAGACCTCCTGCAGGCAGGCGACTTCGAAGTCGTCCGAGTCACTGCCAGCGCCACCTGCGTGGGAAAGGGGACCCTCCAATTGGAATCGGAAGGATGTTTCGTGGCGGTACAGGCGTACCGACGAACGATGCTCGGGCTCCCGGATCCGCAATGGACGGATGTGCTGGCTGCGCAGCGCATCTTCAAGAACCAGACCGTTGATTCTGGCGAGGCAATCGATGAGGCCTGTCTTGTCTCTTTCCCGATACCGGCTGAAGACGTTATCGCCTACAGGGTGGAGTTTGGGCTCCGAGCCATCGAGCCCGTCTCACGATTGCGCCAGCTCATGGTTGCCGGGAAGGCCGAAGGCGCCTTTGATTGGACGACGTCGACGTTTCTGACCCGACCCCGAGAGGGCCAGCGCGTACCGCACGCCGGACGCGGGCTGGCATCCGTGCCTCCTGGAGAGGCGGAGGGACCGGGGGTACCATAGGCCTATGGCCACTCAGTCGTTCCGCACACCTGAGGAGGAGCACGCCCTCGAGGAAGCGCTCGGCCCACCCGATGGAGGCTTCGCAGCAGCCGAACCCCGAACCAGGGAGCCTTCCTTCCGCCAGGCGGCCATGCAGCCGAAGCGGACCCCCCGGTGGTCGATCCGGCGCCGCGCCCGGGCAAAGCAGTGACCTTGGGGCGGGCACCCACCCCCCGCTCCACCCCCTGATTCCGCCCCTGACTCCGCCCGCGCGGGCTGCCGGAATTACCTAGCAAATCTAGGGCCTCGAGCCCTCGTGATTGAGGCCGAGTCCGTCTAGTTCCCGGGCCGCCGCAGGTCGACCATAGAGCCATGGACACATCGACCCGGGAGGCCCCCATGATCGGCACCGCAGACACGCCCAGCGCCACCCCGCTCCACACCGCCCTCCAATGTCACCGGCCGTTGGCCGCACCGGCACCACCGCCCGCCGTTCCGTTGACCCGGCTCCCCGTCCTGGCGGCGGCCCGGGCGATCCGCGGCGCCGGCCTCCGCCACGGAACTGCCTTCCGCATCCTCGCCCAGCACCCCTGCGGGTTGCCGGACTGTCTCAGCCCGGCCGCAGCGATGCGGGCAGCCGCCTTGGCCTACGACTGGGTCCCCGCCTACCGGGATTTCGTGCGCACCGCCGGGGCCGGGCGGGCCCGGCACATCGGCGACCTGCCGGAGACCGACAAAGCCTCCTACGTCGACGCCTACCCGCTGGCGGCGAGGTGTGTGGGCGGGGCGATCCCAGCCCGGGGCGTGGCGATCGACGAGTCCTCCGGGTCGTCGGGACGCCCGTACACCTGGGTACGCAGCCAGCGGGAGCTGGCAGACGTGCATCGCAGCCTGAGCCGGCTCGCCGCCCACCTGTACGGCCCCGACCTGGTGACGCTGAACGGCTTCTCGATGGGCGCCTGGGCCACCGGCACCAACGTGACCGCCGCCCTCGCCCGTAACGGGCTGGTGAAGTCGCCCGGCCCGGACGTGGACAAGATCCTCTCGGTCTTCGGGGAGCTCGGGGCACGGCGCCGGTACCTGGTGGCCGGGTACCCGCCCTTCCTGAAGCGGCTCATCGACGAGGCCGAGGCGGCGGGCTTCGACTGGGCCGCCTACGAGGTCTACGGCGTGGTGGGCGGCGAGGGGATGAGCGAGGGCCAGCGCACCTACCTCGAGGCCCGCTTCAGCCGAGTGTATTCGGCCTACGGCGCCAGCGACCTCGACATCGGCGTCGCCGCCGAACTCCCGCTCAGCGTATGGATCCGCCGGCGGGCGTGCGAGGATCCCGCCCTCGCCCGGGCACTGTTCGGCACCGCCGGCCGGCTGCCGATGCTGTTCCAGTACAACCCGCTCGACTACTACGCCGAGGCCAACGCCGCCGGGGAGCTGGTCATCACCGTGAACCGGCCGGCCATGCTGTCGCCCCGCATCCGCTACAACATCCACGACGCCGGGGGCACCCTCGGGTTCGCCCAGGTGATCGGCATCTGCCGGGACTTCGGCCTGGACCCGCTGCGGGCCTCGGCGGCGGAGAGCGGGATCGCCCCCTTCCGCCTGCCGTTCCTGTTCGTCCGGGGCCGGTCGGACTCGACGTTGTCCTACATGGGGGCCAACATCTATCCCGAGGACGTCGAAACTGCGCTGTTCACCGGCAGCGCCGAGGCGGCCCGGCTGGGCACCTTCTGCCTGGAGCTGCTGGAGCTCCCCGGAGCCGAGGTCCGGCCGTGCGTGCACGTCGAGGTGCGCCGGGGGTCCCTGCCCTACCCGGCCCTCGAGCGCCGCCTGGCCGGCGCCGTGCGCCAGCGGCTGATGGCCGCCAGCCGGGACTTCGCCGCCGCAGTGGCCGAGGATCCGGCCACGGGCGACGTCGCCATCCGGCTGCACGCCCCGGGCGAGGGGCCATTCGCCGGCAATGCCGGCCGGATCAAGCAGCGCTACATCGTCCGTTAGACGCGCCGCATACAACGCACTTTGAGAAAGGAGGCCCGAAGAACCATGCCTGCCACCGAATCCCCGACCGTCGTCGCGGGGCTGGACCCAACCGTCGCCCGCATCCTCGCTGCCGGGCTCCGGGCGCCTTCGGCCCACAATGCCCAGCCCTGGCGGCTGGTGGCGGTGGGCCTCCGCACCGTGGAGCTGCACTACGATTACCGGGACTACCTGCCCTACGACCCCGACGACCGGGATGCCTACCTGGCCATGGGCGCCTTCGCCGAGACCATCGCCCTCGCCGCCCAGCGCCACGGGCACGTGGCCGAGATGCGCCGGCGCTTCGCACGCGACGGGGCGGACCTGCGGGTGTGCGATGTCGCCTTCCGCCCCGCCCTCCCCGACGAGCCCGTCGATCCGCTGGCGGAGGCCGCCGCCGACCGGCACACCAACCGTTCGGCCTACGACTCGACCCCAGTGCCCGAAGCGCTCCGGGAGGCGCTGGGCGGCCTCGGCAACGTGATGGTCCCGCCCCGGGCGATGGCCCGGCTGGTGGCGAGGGCCAGCACGTTGTCCTGGCGGGACGCCAGATTCGTGGGTGACCTCCGGCGCTGGACCCACGGCGACCCGGCGAGCCCGTCCGGCATGACACCCCACGCCCTGCCGCTCACCCGGCTGGAGTGGGCCGCCCTCCGGGTGGCGTTCCGGGTGGGCCGCCTGCCCGCCCCGGCGGCGGCCCTTTACTCTTCGCGGGACCGGCGCCTGCTGCGCACGAGCGTGGCGGTGTGCGTCCTCGGAGCCCCGAGCCTGGAGCCCGCCGACCTGTTCGACGCCGGCCGGCGCCTCCTCCGCTCCTGGGTCACCGTCGGTGGAGCGGGCTGGGCCTGCCACCCGATCTCGATCGCGGTGGACCGGCCGGAGACAGCCCCCGAGGTGGCCACCCTGGCGGGGGTCCCGGTGCCGGTGGCCGTGTACCGGATCGGGCACCCCAAGGCCACCGTCCCCCGCTCCAACCGGCGCCGGCTGGCCGAGGTGCTCGGAGGATCATCGGATCACCGATGAGTATCCCCGCCCCCCGTCGTTGCATGGTGTGACACGGCACACCACGACGAGGAGGGCATCATGAGCGGGCTTCTGGAGGGCAAGAACTGCATCATCTACGGCGCCGGGGGCGGCATCGGGAGCGCGGTGGCGCAGGCCTTCGCCCGGGAGGGGGCCACCGTGTTCCTCGCCGGGCGCACGGAGTCGAAGCTGCAGGCGGTCGCCGATGCCATCGCCGCCGGCGGCGGCCGGGCCGAGGTCGCCGTCGTGGACGCCCTCGACGAGCGGGCGGTGGAGGACCACGTGGCCCACGTGGTGGAGGCCGCGGGCAGCGTGGACGTGTCCTTCAACCTCATCGACCGGGGCGACGTCCAGGGCCAGCCGGTGTTCGAGATGTCGGTCGGCGACATGCTCCGGGCCGTGACCACCGGGCTCCAGGGCAACTTCATCACCGCCCGGGCAGCCGCCCGGCGGATGATCGTCCGGGGCGGCGGGGTCATCCTGCACCTCAACTCCGCCTCGGGCGACGGCGCCCACCCGGGGATGGGCAGCACCGGGCCGGCCGACGCCGCCACCGAGTCCTTCATGCGCTACCTGGCGGCCGAGACCGGCCCGTTCGGCGTGCGGGTATGCGGCATCTGGACCGCCGGGGTCGAGGAGACCCTCACCCGTGAACGGCTCTTCGAGGTGGGCGGCGACGCCACCCCCGACCCCGCCACGGTCATCGCGATGATCTCGTCGATGTCGGCGCTGCGGCGCTGCCCGAAGCTGGACAATGTCTGCCAGGTGGCAACCTTCCTGGCTTCGGACCGGGCAGCAGGCATCACCGGGTCGATGACGAACGTGACCGCCGGACTGGTGCTGCGGTGAGCGGCACTCCCGGCGGGGAGGCAAAGGAGGTCGCGATGGACTGGAGGATCGAGCTGGTGGTGCTGCCGGTGACCGACGTCGACCGGGCGAAGGCGTTTTACAGCGACCAGCTCGGCTTCCGGGTAGACGTCGACCACCGAGCCGGCGACAGCTTCCGGGTGGTGCAGCTCACCCCGCCCGGGTCCCCGTGCTCGATCAGCATCGGCACCGGCATCACGGACGCGGCGCCGGGCTCGGTCCGGGGCCTGCACATCGTCGTCCCGGACATCCAGGCGGCAGTCGCCCAGCTGGCCGCCGCCGGGGTCGAGGTGGGCCCGATCCGCCACATGGGGCCGAACGGCTGGGTGGACGGCCCGCACCCGGACCGGGCGGACTACAACTCGTTCGCGTTCTTCGCCGACCCGGACGGCAACACCTGGGCCGTCCAGGAGGTGGGCCACCGGCGGGTGCCGGCCGGGCCGGAGGCGCACCCATGACGGCGGGCGTGCTGGAGGAAGCAACCTTCGAGGACCTGACCCGGCGGCACCGCCGGGAACTGCACGTGCACTGTTACCGGATGCTGGCCTCCTTTGATGAGGCGGAGGATGCCGTGCAGGAGGCCCTCCTCCGGGCGTGGCGCAGCCGGGACAGCCTGACCGACGCGGCGGGCGCCCGGCCCTGGCTGTACCGCATCGCCACCAACGTGTGCCTCGATCTCCTCCGGGCTCGCCGGCGGCGGCCGGAGCCGGCCCGATCGTTCGCCGAGATCCCCTGGATCCAGCCCTACCCCGACCGGCTCCTGGACGAGATCGCCCCGAGCGACGACGAGCCCGACGCCATAGCAGTGGCCCGGGAGACCATCGAGCTGGCCTTCATCGCCGCCCTGCAGCTGCTGCCTCCCCGCCAGCGAGCCGCCCTCGTGCTGCGCGACGTCCTGGGCCAGCCGGCGGCCGAGACCGCTGCTCTGCTGGAGACCAGCGTGGCGGCGGCCAACAGCGCCCTGCAGCGGGCGCGCGCCACCCTCGCCGAGCACCTCCCCGCCCGCCGGATGGAGTGGTCCCGCGCGGGCGCGACCGCCGAGGAACGGGAGCTGCTGGCCGGCTTCATCGATGCGCACGAGCGCTGCGACGCGGCCGCAGCGGTGGCCATCGCCAGCACGGACATCCGTATCACCATGCCGCCCATGCCGTGGCTGTTCGACGGGATCGACGCCATGGCCCCGCTCCTGGAGCGGGCCTTCGGCCCCAACCGGGAGGGCGACTGGCGGCTGTTGGCGACTGCGGTTAACCGGATGCCGGCGGCCGGCAGCTACCTGCGCCAGCCGGGAGATTCGCTCTACCGCCCCATGAAACTAGATGTCATCCGGGTGGAGGGGGGAAGGATCCGGGAGGTCACCACCTTCGGCTCGGCGCCATTCCCGTTGCTGGGGCTGCCGGACTGGCTGGAATAGGCGCCGCGGGCCGAGGATCCGGGGGACACTTGTCCCGGCCCATGGGACATTTGTCCCCCACCTCGCTGCCGGGCGGGTCCATCGGGCCGCCGCATGGTCCCTGTTCGCCAGCCGATCCCGTTCCGAGCGGGGACCGGCTCGGGCTGGGCCGTTAGAAGAAGACCGAGTCCAGCACCAGACGGCCGGTCCAGCCGTTGGGGTCGTTCACCTGCAGGCCGAGCACCTGGAGGCTGCTGATGCCGGCGGGGACGTTGAAGTTCACCGAGTTCCAGCCCGGGACCAGGGTCTGGGCGCCCAGAACCGTCGCGTTCCAGTTGGCATCGAAGACAACCGGCGACACGGTGGCGCCGACGCCTGAAGGCGCCCACACCTCGTAGTGCACGGGGGAGCCGGCGGTGAGGCCCGCAACGTGGGCCGTCTCGCCGATGCCTGGGAACCCGGTGCCCGAGACGTCCATCGCCAGGCCGTGCGTGCCGGTGAAGGCGGTGCCCGACTCATTGGACAGGGCCACGGTCGATCCCCAGCGCACGGTCCAGCTCTGGGTGGTCCCGTCCTCGAAGTCGAAGACCGGCGGGGCGGCCGCCCCCTGCCAGGTGACGTCATCCAGCACCAGGCGCCCGGCCCAGCCGGACGAGTCGTCCACCTGCAGGCCGATGATCCGGACCCCGTTGATGGCCGGGACGGTGAAGGTGACCGTGTTCCACCCGGCGGACAGGGTCTGGGTGCCGAGGACCGAGGTGTTCCAGTTCGTGTCGTACACGACGGGTTGGACCGAGGCCGCCACGCCGCCGGGAGCGTACACGTGATACGTCACGACCGACCCGGGCGCGGCCCCGGTCAGGCCGGTGCTCACGCCAGCGGCGGGGAAGCCGTTTCCTGAGATGTCCATCGCCAGGCCGTGGCTGCCCGAGGCGGCGGTGCCGCTCTCATTGGACAGGCCCAGGGTCGTCCCCCATTCCACCGACCAGCCCTGGATGGTGCCGTCCTCGAAGTCAAAGCGGGCGTTGGGGTCGAGGGGCTGCGTGGTGGGCGGAGGCGGGGTCGTGGGAGTAGGGGATGTGGTGGGAGACGCAGTGGGGGCCGGCGTGGTGGAGGCCGGCGCAGGAGGCGGGGTCGAGGAGGAGGCCAGCCAACTCTTGTAGGCCGCGCCGAAACCTGTCGGCGTACCGTTGTAGTTGCTGATCAGCGCCGGGCCGCCGGTACAGCTTGCGGTATCCCAGGCCCAGGCCAGGTAGCCGATGCTGTGGGCGTCGGCCCAGGGCAGCAGGGTGTTCAAGAACCCGCCGGCGCAGTCGTTCTCGCCGACTTCGGTGGCCAGAACGGGCACCTGCTGGGCCACCGGGGCGACCGCCGAGTTCCAGCACGACGTGGTGTTACAGCCCGAGAAGTTGTAGATGTGCCAGCCCGCGGCGAGCTGGTTCTGGGAGTCCGTGGGCCGGTTGGCGAGCCAGCCGGAGAGGTCGCCGCCCCAATTGAGCCCCTCGGCAATCACCGGCTGGGTGGCGCCCGCCCCGCGCACCGCGTTGACGAGCTGCTGCATGCCGGTGGCCTTCCACCCCGCCGGCGTGGTGCACCCGTTCAGCCAACACGACCACGAGATGTCGTGCGGCTCGTTGAACAGGTCGAAGAGGATGCCGTTGACGCCCTTGTAGGCGGCGGCGACCGACGACCAGAACGCGGGCGCGTGGTCGGCGTCGGGGGCCTGCTCCTGCCCGAGGGCGAGCTGGCTGCCCGCCGCCCCCCAGTGCAGGTCCAGCACCACGTCGAGGCCGTGGGCCTGCAACCGGGTGACGTAGGCCCGGATGGCGCTCTGGTAGTTGGCGCCGGCATAGGCGGCGTTGACCCCGTTGATGCCCAGCCAGCAGTCCTCGTTCAGCGGCACCCGGACCGCGTTGATGTTCCAGGCGGTCATCGCGGCGATGGAGGTGTCGTCGGTCGGCCCGTCGAAGAAGCCCCACCCCTGCGCGCAGGCGTACTCGCTCCCCGAGCGGTTAACCCCGGCAATCCGGATCGGGGCTCCCGAGGACGACACCACGGTGTGGCCTGACACCTTGACCACGGGGGCTGTGGTGGCCCCCTGTACCGGCGACAGGGCCCAGGTTGCGGCGACCACAAGGCCTGCGGCACCAAGTGCCAACAACGGTAAATGACGTCTTGACATAGATGCCCCCCGGAGCCGATTGGAGACGGGTTACGAGCGTTTGTTATGTTTTATCGGGATCTCAGCGGGATAACTCCCCGCCTCCCAGGGCTCCCCAGGCCACCGGCCTGAGCACCCGGGCATCCAGTCCTCATCGCGCGATATCTAGGAGTTACCCGGCCGGAGGGAAGGCAACACCTTGCAGGCCCTGCACGTCCCGGATATGACGGTTTTGATAAGGATAGGGAGCTGCGCCGGGCGCCCTGCCGAACCCTTTCGGGTCATCTGCGACTTGCTGAACACCTAATGTTCGGAGAATATTCACAGATCCGTCACAGAATATTCCCTGAATCAGCTCGATTTTGTTACAGAGGACGCCTAGGGTGCCCTCGGTCGCCCGACCGCGCACTGCAACCCGCGCACTGCAACCGACGGAGAGAAGGAGGAGCCCATGCGGATGTTCAGGCGTGCCGTCCACCACTGGCTCGGAGCCGCCCTCGGCTTCGGGATGCTGCTGGGAGCAGCGGGCGTCGGCGCCGGGTCGCCGGCACACGCTGCCGGGACGGTGCCGAACTTCGACCACATCTTCACGATCATGATGGAGAACCACTCCTACAGCGACATCATCGGCAACTCGCAGGCGCCCTACATCAACAGCCTGGCCTCCCGGTACGGGCTGGCGACGAACTACTTCGCCGTCTCCCACCCCAGCCTGCCGAACTACCTGGCGGCCACTGGAGCCAGCACCTTCGGGGTCACCTCGGACTGCACCACCTGCTTCCAGGCCCAGCCCAACATCGCGGTCGACCGGGTGGAGGCCTCCGGCCGGAGTTGGAAGGCGTACATGGAGTCGATGCCCAGCCCGTGCTTCGTCGGCGACTCGGGTGAGTACGCCCAGAAGCACGACCCCTTCGTTTACTACAACGACATCCGGCTGAACTCGACGGAGTGCAACAAGGTGGTGCCCTACCCGCAGCTGGCCACCGACCTCGCCTCGACCACGACCACGCCCAACTACGCCTGGATCACACCGAACCTGATCGACGACATGCACGACGGCACCATCGCCCAGGGCGACACCTGGCTGAGCCAGAACGTCCCCACCATCCTCAACTCGCCGGCGTTCACCCAGCAGAACTCCCTGCTGATGATCACGTGGGACGAGGACGACTCCTCGATGGGCAACCAGGTGCCGATGCTGATGATCGCCAGCAGCGTGGGGGCCGGGACCCGTTCGGCCGCCCAGTACAACCACTACTCCTACCTGAAGACCATCGAGGGCGCCTGGGGCCTGTCGCCGCTCACCAGCAACGACGGCGGGGCCTCGGCGATGAGCGACTTCTTCGGGGGCGGGACGACCACGCCCCCGTCCTTCACCGCCGACACCCCGCCGACCTCGGCGACGGTCGGGCAGCCCTACAGCTACACGTTCCAGGCGAGCGGCACCCCGGCGCCGACCTACGCCCTGGCGTCCGGCTCCCTGCCCAGCGGGCTGAGCTTGAACGGGACAACCGGCGTGCTGTCCGGTACCCCGATCCTCCCCGGGTCCTCCACCTTCACCGTCTCGGCCACCAACAGCGCCGGGAGCGCCACCACCCCGTCCATCACGATCACTGTGACGGCGGGCGCCACGGTGCCCGGGGCGCCCACCGGCGTGTCGGCCGTGGCGGACAAGCACGCCTCGGCAACGGTGAGTTGGACCGCCCCCTCCAGCACCGGCGGGTGCTCGATCACCGGCTACACCGTGACCTCGTCGCCCGGCGGCAAGACCGCCTCGGTGGGCGGGTCCACCCTCTCGGCCAAGGTCACCCGGCTGACGGTGGGCACCTCGTACACCTTCACCACCACGGCCACCAACTGCGCCGGGACCGGCCCCGCCTCGGCTCCGTCGAACGCCATCGTGGCCCGCAGGTAACCCCTCGTTTCCGCTGCCGTTCTCCGGGCGCCCTTCGGGGCGCCCGGTGCGGGCCGCGAACCTGGCCAGTGGGTATCGTGCCGGTCATGGATATCGCGGTCACCGGGTCGAGCGGCTTTCTCGGCTCTGCCCTGACCGCAGCCCTGACCGCTCGGGGTGACCATGTGGTCCGCCTCGTGCGCCCGGGCTCAACGGGCTCCGCCGGCTTCGTCGGCGGGGCTGACACCATCCGCTGGGATCCGTCGGCGGGCACGATCGATGCCGCTTCGTTGGAGGGCATCGGCGCCGTGGTGAATCTGGCCGGGCGGGCCATCGCCCCCCAGCCGTGGACCCGCGCCTACAAGGCGGAGGTGCTGGGGAGCCGGGTGAAGGCCACGACGCTGATCGCGACCACGCTTGCCGGCCTGCAGCGCCCGCCGTCGGTGCTGGTGAGCGCCTCTGCGTCCGGGTACTACGGCAACCGGGGCAACGAAATCCTCACCGAGCAGAGCGGCCCGGGCACGGGGTTCCTGGCCGAGGTGTGCCAGCAGTGGGAGGCGGCAGCGGCCCCGGCCACCGAAGCCGGCATCCGGGTGGCCTTCACCCGAACCGGGATCGTGCTGTCACCGCAGGGGGGCGCCCTCGGGCGGATGCTGCAGTTCTTCAAGATGGGCCTGGGGGGCAAGATCGGCGCCGGGACCCAATGGTGGAGCTGGATCGCCCTCGAGGACGAGATCGGTGCCTTCCTGCATCTGCTGGACGGCGAGGCGAGCGGCCCGTTCAACCTGTGCGCCCCGCACCCGGTCACCAACGGCGAGCTGACGGCGTCGCTGGCTGCCGCCCTGCACCGCCCCGCAGTGCTGACCGTGCCCAAGCTGGCCCTGCGGGCATTCGGCGAGTTCGCCGACGAGATGCTGCTGGCCTCCCAGCGCATGGCCCCCACCCGGCTGGAGGAGACGGGCTACCTGTTCCGGTCGGTGGACCTGCTGCCGGCGCTCACCGCCCTGCTGGGCAGGTAAGGCTCGTTCAGCGTCCTCCGGCGGAGCCGGTGGTGGCGGGTGGGCCGGCGGCGGGGCGGAGGCCCGTTACGCCGGTGAGGTAGCCCGGGCCGGGCCGGCTTCGGGGGCGTCGGCCATCGGCGACCGGGAACCGGTGAGCAGCACGACACCCCAGAAGATGAGCGCCAGCCCGGCGACCGCCCCTAAGCCGCTGCCCACGAGCAGGGCGGCATCGACATGGTCTGACTGGGCAACCAGGTGGGCCAGGCTGGCGTTGCCCGGGTTGACGGGCACATAGATGACATCGACCTTCCCGTCCGGCAGCACGTCGTTGCCGTTGGGAGCCGGCATGATCCGGGTGATCACACGGCCGCTCTGGTCTGTGAAGGTGATCTGGTCCCTGCTACCGGAGCCACCGTTGAGCAGGGTGCCCTCGGCGTGTACGCCGTCCGCGCGGAGCTGGGAGAACTGCCGCTGCACGTTCGACACGTGGATGAGGAGCATGCCGGCCACCGGCAGGACCAGGAGCCCGATGAGGACCAGAAGGGCCCCCAAGGCGACCTTGCGGCGCCGGCTGGGAGCCGGGGCGGGACGGGATCCGTCCGTGCGCTTCCCCGACGGGCGTGCCGACGGGGGAGCTGGCGGCGAAGGGGGCCGGGCGGCGGGCGGCGGTGTGCCCGGAGGATCCGGCTGGTCGTGCTCGGGTTCGGCCCCGGGCTCGGGCTCGAGGGCGGCGCCGACCGGTTCCTGCCCAGCGGCCACGGGTCCGGGGGCGGGGGCAGCCGCGGGTGCAGGCTCGGTCTCGGATGCGGGTGCAGGCTCGGTCTCGGACGGCGGCGGGACCACCACCGGGCGGGGCCGGGTGCTGGCCAGGCTGCTGGCCCAGGTCCGGCGTCCCGTCCGGGGATCGGCGGTCATCGCTTTCTCGCTCGAGGCGGGGGGTGGCGCGGCGGGGGACGAGGCGGCGCTGCTCGCCGAGCGGGAGCCCGCAGGATCAGGCGTTGACTCCTCCGCAGGTCTCCGGGACTCCCCCTCGGCGGGAAGCGCGAGCTCGACCGGGGTGGCCCTTGCCGTCCCGGCTTCCGCCGGTGGCGTCGTGGCTGCTGCCGGCGGCTCGGAATCAGGAACCCGGGAGGGCCGGGAGATGAGGAAGTCCAGTACCCCCGGTGGTGGGCCTGCCGAGCGCGCGGCCGCAACCGGGAGCACCCGGGGAGGAGCGTCCTCCGGTTCCTCGACCATGGCTGGCTGTGGGACCGGGGTTTCGGCAGGCCGACCAACTGCGGAGGCTGGCACAGGATCACCCACCGAGCTCACCGTTTCGGGATCTGTGAGTTGGGCAACCGGCTCGGCATCGGGCGGCATAGGCTCGCCCGCAGTCTCAACGGGCGCCGGTGCGTGGGTCGGCGCCTGAGGGCGTCCTCGGACGGGACCGGGTTATAGAACCCACCAGTGCCAGCCCGTGCCAGTTTCGTGAGCTGGCCGGCGGAAAAGTATCGCTCCTGGAAGCGGTGGAAGGGGTCAGGCTGCCAGCCCGGCAGGTCCATATCCCTGAGCTTACGCGAGGACAGAAACCCTTGTCACCGAAGTCAAAGACGCTGGGGAAAAAATAATCATTTCGTAGCCGACGCGCTCTGGTGTTGGCTCACCATCGGTACCAGCGGCGGGTCGGGTGGGCACGGCTAACGATAAAACCTACGAGCCAGACAATGAACAGCAGGACAGCAAGGATCCATAGCAGGTGAATGATCGCCCCCAGGAGGGCAAAGACCACCAGGACCGCCAGCACACCCAGGATGACGATCACTGGGCCCGCCTCGACTCGGGCGGGATGTACTGCACGGCCCAGCGGTTGCCATCGGGATCGTTGAAGTTGACGAACTGACCCCAGGGCATGATCTCGACCTCGCTGACCGGGCAGCCGCGGCTGGCAAGATCCATCCGGGCCTGGTTGATATCGTCGACCACCAGCTGGAGGCCCTCAATCGAGCCGGGCGCCATGCCGGTAATCCCGAGCCCGATGCAGATCGAGCATGAGGAGCCCGGCGGCGTCAGCTGGACGAAGCGCAGGGCCTCGTGGACGGCCACATCGACGTCACAGTGAAAGCCGGCCTGATCGACGTAGAAGGACTTGGCCCGATCGACATCGGAGACGGGCACCTGGACCAGCTCGAGGCGGAAGTCCATGCGGAAAGTGTAGCGGTGTCTCCTGTGCGTCTGTCTTTGGGTCTCTCTTTGCGGCAAAGTGGGCCACGCCGCTCACAGGGCCCGTAGGATGAGGCCGTGCTTGATCTCTCCGAGGTGACCGCCGACACCTTTGCCCCCTTGGCCGGCTCCCCGTTCGCAGTGCAGCCAGGTGATGGCGCCGGGGGTTCACTGAGCTTGGCATTGGTGGAGGTGGAACGGCATGCGGGCGGGGCGCCCGGCCGGGAGGGTTTCTCCCTGACCTTCGAGGGGCCCAGAGCAACGCTCCTGGGGCAGGGCGTGCAACGCCTGGCCCACGATCGCCTCGGGGAGCTGGAGCTCTTCCTGGTGCCGGTCGGGGTAACCGAGACGGCCTTCCGCTACGAGGCCGTGTTCGGGTAACCACCTGGGGTCAGACGCTCTTGGCCAGCTGCTCCTTGACCAGCGCGGCCACCCGGTCCCCCGCCGCCTGCTCTCCCAGGCGTGCCCGGACCGCCTTGATGACCGCCCCCATGGCCTTCGGCCCGGCCAGCCCGTTGCCCGCCGCCGCGGCCACCTCCTCGGCGACCACGAGCGCAAGTTCGGCGTCGGCCAGCTGCGCCGGCAGGTAGGCGGCCAGGACGTCGCCCTCGGCCCTCTCCCGGGCGGCCAGCGCATCCCGTCCGGCGTCGGTGTAGATGCCGGCGGCCTCGGTGCGCCTGTTGAGCTCGGAGCGGATGACGGCCCGCACCTGGTCGTCGGTCAGCTCAGCCGCCTCCGACCCGGCCACCTCCGCCTTGGTGATGGCGGAGAGAGCCATGCGCAGGGTGGCGGTCCTGACCTCGTCCCGGGCGCGCATCGAGTCGGTGAGGTCGGCGCGCAGCTGCTCTTTCAGGGATGCCATCGCATCGGATAATGCCGCGGGTTGGTCGGGCAGTCCACCGTCGTGCCCAGAACGCAAGAAAGCGAGGAGGGGCCATGTACGTCGTGTGCGTCCGGATCCAGGTGGTCGAGGGCGAGGAGGGGGCATTCATCGAGGCCACCCGGGCGAATCACGAGGCCACCCGCCAGGAGCCGGGCAATGCCCGCTTCGACGTCCTGCGCCACGCGACTGAGCCGGACCGGTTCTTCCTCTACGAGGCCTACCTCGACGAGGCGGCCTTCGTCACTCACCAGCAGACGCCCCACTACCTGCACTGGCGCGAGACGGTGGCGCCGCTGATGGCGGTGCCGAGGATCGGCGACCGCCATCAGAGCCTCTTCCCCGACCCCTGGTCGTGATGGCCTTCGCCTTCCGGACCGCGGGCAGCGTGCTGTTCGGCCGCGGGGAGTGCGAGAAGGCCGGCGGGCTCATCGCCGGCTTCTCCGACCGGGTGCTGCTGGTGACCGGCGCGGCCTCGGCGGAGCGGTCCGGGCTGCTGGAGCGCCTCTCGCGCTCGCTGGCGGACCGCGGGGTGTCGTTCGCCCGGTTCTCCATCGCCGGGGAGCCCGACATCTCGATCGTCGATGCCGGGGCATCCGCCGGCCGCGAGGCGGGGTGCGGGGCGGTGCTGGCCGTGGGCGGCGGCAGCGTCCTCGATGCCGGCAAGGCAATCGCCGCCCTGGCCACCAACGGGGGTGCGGCACTCGACTACCTCGAGGAGGTGGGGGCCGGCCGGCCGGTGGCGCAGCCGTCCCTGCCGGTGGTTGCTGTCCCCACCACCGCCGGGACGGGCTCCGAGGTGACCCGCAACGCCGTGCTGCGGGTGCCGGAAGCAGCGGTGAAACGCAGCATGCGCAGCGACTTCCTCCTGCCCCGGGTGGCGCTGGTCGACCCATCGTTGAGCGAGACCGCCCCGGTGCCCGTGGCAGCCGCCGCCGGGCTCGACGCCCTCACCCACTTGATCGAGAGCTATACCTCCACGGGCGCCCGGGCGATGACCGATGCCCTGGCGCTGCCGGGCATCCGGCTGGCGGCCGGAGGGCTGCGGGCGCTGGCCGGGCTGGCGGATCCCGGCACCGGGCATAGCTCCGGTGAGGCCGCTCCGCCCAGCGATCGGATGGCCCTCGCCAGCCTGTGGGGCGGGATGGCCTTGGCCAACGCCGGCCTCGGGGCGGTGCACGGCCTGGTCGCCGCCCTGGGCGGCTCGGGCCGGGTGACCCACGGCGTGGCCTGCGCCTGCCTGCTCCCCCACACCGTGTTGGTCAACCATGAGGCGCTGCTCCGCCGCACGCCGGACAGCCCGGCGCTGGGGCGCTATGCCGACGTCTTCTCGGTCCTGAGCCCGACGGACCCGACCGCGGAAGCCGCGGCGGGGGTGCTGGAGGACCTGCGCTGCCGACTGGGCGTGCCGGGCCTGGGAACTGCAGGGTTGGCCCGGGCGGAGATCGAGGGAGCGGTCGAGCATTCCCGAGGCGGCAGCATGCGCTTCAACCCGGTGGAGCTGACGGACGCCGAGCTGGAGTCGATCGTGGGGGCGGCGCTGGCACAAGGGTGACGCCGGGTCAGGCCCGCTCTGCGGCGCCGTCCGGGCCCGCCGGCAACCAGCCCCGGTCGACCAGAGCGGCGACGAACCGGCGGTAGTTCTCCTCCAGCGGGCCGGCGTGCTCGCCGTCAGGCTCGACCTCGACACCCCCCACTGCCATGGCGGGCGTGGCCGCAGCCAGGTCTGCGTGGGGCCCGCCGGCGGCGGCCAGGATGGCGGCGCCGAGGGCCGTGCTGGCCCCGGGCTTCTCGGACACGACCCGCCCGAGCACCGCGGCCCGGATGCGGTTCCACACCCGGCTCGTGCTGCCACCCCCGGTGACGGCGATGGAAGCCGGCGGGGGCGCCCCGAGCGTGGCGAGGCGCTCGTAGCACAGCCGCTCGACGAAGGCGACCCCCTCGAGCAGGGCCCGGTAGTGCTCGGCCTCGTTGACCGGATCGCCGATGAGGAAGGCCTCCGCGTCCGGATTGGTGAACGGGAAGCGCTCGCCCCGCCCCACCAGGGGATAGGCGATGACCGAGGCCGGGCGCCCGGCAGCTGCGGCATCGAGGCGGGCCAGGTCCTGGCCCGGGAACCCAACCGCGAGAGCCCGGGCGCCGGCGCTGGAGGCACCACCCGGGAGCCACCAGCCCTCGGGGTGGCGGTGGCTGTAGACCGCCCCGGCCGGGTCGGCCACGATGCCCGGGCTGGCACCTTTCAGGACCAGGGTGGAGCCGAGCACCGAGACGTAGTGGCCCGGCAGCTCGGCCCCGGCGGCGATCTGGGAAGCGCACGAGTCCGTCATACCCAAACGCACCGGGCACCCCGCAGGCAGGCCGGTGGCCTGCGATCCGGACTGGCAGACGGTGCCGGCCACCGCGGTCGGGCGGCCGACCGGGGGAAGCAGGTCGGCAGGGACGCCCACAGCCTCCATCGCCTCGAGCGCCCACTCGCCCCGGAGAGGGTCGTAGCCGCTTTTGAGGGCGTGGCTCCAGTCGGTGGGCGGGAGATCGCCGACGAGATGGCGCAGGACCACCTCGGGCACGTGGGCCAGGCGGGCTGCCCGCCCGGCGATCTCGGGCTGGGTCATGAGCCACGCCCACTTGGCGATGCCGAACGACGCCCCGATGCGCAGACCGAGCGCGGCCCAGCGGTCGGCGGCGGCCTCCTGGGCGGCCCGGGCCTGGGTGACCGCACGCTGGTCGGCGTAGGTGAGCGCCGGGCCGAGGGGTTCCCCGTCACGGTCGAGCGCCACGACGGTGGCCGACGTGGCCGCGACGCTCACCCCGGCGATCCGGGCAGCGGCCGGGCCGAGCTGCCCGGTGAGCTGCTGGAGGGCGGTGGCGACCGTGGGCCACCAGGGGCTGGCGTCCTGCTCGACCCAGCCCGGCTGCGGGCTGACCGGGGGCGGCAGGGGGGCGCGGGCCGAGGCGTGGACCCGGCCCTCGAGGTCGGCGGCGAGCACGCGCACCTCCGCGGTGGCTACGTCGATGCCGACGACCAACTCCATACCTGAACGCTACCCGGCAGCCCGCTGCCCAAGCTGCGGTGCGCCATGCTGGGACCGTGGAGCCACCGATTGTGGAGCTGGGCGCGGGCGATGCCGGCGAGCTGCTGACGCTGCAGCGGGCGGCGTACGTCACCGAGGCCCAGCTCAACGGGGACTGCCACCTGCCACCCCTGACCCAGTCGCTCGGCGAGCTGCTCGAGGAGCTGGCAGATCCGGCCATCCGGGCGTTCGGGATCCGGGACCCGGGTGGCCGGCTGGTGGCCGCGGTGCGCATCCGGGGAGCCGGCGGGCGAGTGGAGGTGCGGCGGCTCGCGGTCGTGCCCGACCGTCAGGGCCAGGGCCTGGGGACCCGCCTCCTGCTGGCCGCCGAGGAGCGGTGCCCGGGGGGGACCCACGAGCTGTACCTGTTCACCGGCGACCGGAGCCTCGCCAACCTGCGGCTGTACCAGCGCCACGGCTACCGGGAGACGCACCGGTCGCCGGCGGGCACCCACGACCTGGTGCACCTGGTGAAGCCACTGGGGGGCGGCTCGGCCGAGGGCTGAGGCGGCTGAGGCTTGGGCTAAGGCTTGGGCTAAGGCGCCGGCGGTTCGGGGGGGTCGCCGAAGGGGTTGCGGCCGTCGCCGGTGGCGTCGCGCAGGTAGCGCTCGATCTCGGTGGCGATGTCCTCACCCGGGGGCACGGGGGTCACCGGGCCGCTCTCCTCGAGTTGCTCCAGGTAGGCCTGGGCGTCGGGCCGGTCGGCGACCACGGCATCCAGGCGCACCCGCTGCTCGCGGGCCAGGTTGACCAGGTCCTCGATGGGCAGGCGGACTCCGAGCTGCCCGCACGCCCGCTCGACCAGGGCGAGCGCCCCGGCGAAGTAGGCGCCCTCGATGTAGTGCGGCACCTGCGCCCAGATGCCGCCGCTGCGCACACCCCGCTCGGCCAAGGCGAGCTCGATCAGGTTGAGCGCCGAAGCGGGGACCTGCATGTGCTCGGCGGGGAGCGGCATGTCGCTCTCCTGCGAGGCACGCTCGGCCCCGGTCACCAGGATGGGCGTGGCCCGGGTATGGGGGACCATGGCGCCGATGGCGCCCAGGCAGAGGCTCTCGACGACGCCGAGGCGGGTGGCGACATCGACGATGGCCTCCCGGAAGGCCTGCCAACGGTAGTCCGGCTCGGGACCAGTCAGCACCAGGAGGTCCCGCCGGTCGGTGCGCACCCGCTGGATGGTGAGGTCGGACCAGGCAATCGACGACAGCACGCCGTCGCGGATCTCGAGGGTGGGGCGGCGGGCCCGGTAGTCCACGAGGGCGTCGGTGTCGAAGCGCACGATGACCTCGCCGCCCTTGGCCAGGTATCCCGCGGCAGTGGTGCCGGCCGAGCCGGCGTCCACCCAGCCGTTCAGGGCGGAGACCAGCGCAGGGGCGGTCAGGGCCGAGTCATCCAGGACCTCGAAGAGGGGCATGCCCGTGGAGCTTGCCACAGATCGCTCCGCATGCCCGGCGCCGGACCCGGCGTCATTCACTGGCGGCCACCGGGACCCGGGCCGCCAGCTGGCCGCAGGCGGCGTCGATGTCCGAGCCCCGGGTGTCGCGGACGGTGGCGTTCACACCCAGCCGCTCGAGTCGGTCCCGGAAGGCCCGCACGCCGGCGGCGGGCGTGCCGCGCACCGGGTAGCCCGGGGTCGGGTTGAGCGGGATCAGGTTGACGTGGGCGCGCAGCGGGACCGCCAGGCCCGCCAGCTCGGCGGCATCGGAGAGCCGGTCGTTCACCCTGTCGATGAGCGCCCACTCGAACGACAGCCGGCGCCGGGTGGTGCGCACGTACTCCCGGCACGCCGCCGTGAGGTCGGCGAGGGGGTAGCGGCGGTTGGGCGGCACCAGCCGGGTGCGCAGCTCGTCGTTGGCGGCGTGCAGCGACACCGCCAGGTTGACGGGCAGGGCCTCGGCCGCCAGCTTGCGGATGCCGGGCACCAGGCCCACCGTGGATACCGTGATCCGGCGGGCCGAGATCCCGACGTCGGTGTGCAGGCGCTCGATGGCGGCCCAGACGTGGGCGTAGTTGGCCATCGGCTCGCCCATGCCCATGAACACGACATTGCCCAGACGCCGGGGTGCTGCCCGCCGGCGGGCGCGGATCACCTGCTCGACGATCTCGCCCGTGGTCAGCTGGCGGGTGAGCCCGGCCTGGCCGGTGGCGCAGAAGACGCAGCCCATGCCGCAGCCCGCCTGGCTGGAGACGCAGACAGTCACCCGGTCCGGGTAGGCCATGAGGACGGACTCCACCAACGAGGCGTCGTGCAGCGACCAGACGCTCTTGATGGTTGACCCGGCGTCGGCCTCCCGCTCGGCTGCCAGGGTGAGCGCCGCGGGGAGGGCGGCGGCGAGCCGTTGGCGGAGGGGCCTCGGCAGGACGGAGATCTCCGCCGGGTCCTTCCCCTGGGCCCAGAGGCCCTCCCAGACCTGGTCGAGCCGGTAGCCGGGCTCACCGTCGAGGAGAGCCGCGAGCGCGGGCCGGGTGATGTCATAGCGGGAAAATGGGACCTCTCGGCGCAGGGGCATGGCCCCATCGTACGCGGGTCTGTGCAGGTCCCCGCCCGCCCGCCTATTCTTCGTCCTGCGATGCCCCAGCCCCAGTTCTATGACATCTCCCAGGAAGCCGTCGAGATGGCGACGTGGCGCTGGGCGAAACCGGTCCGGTTCTTCGAGGTGTGCGACTCGACCAACAACCGGGCGCTGGAGTGGGCCCGGGAAGGGGCGCCGCACGGATCCATCGTGGTCACCGACCACCAGACCGAGGGTCGGGGCCGGGCGGGCCGGGAGTGGTTCAGCCTGCCCCACCTGGCGTCGCTGCTGTTCAGCGTCATCCTGCGCCCCAACATCCACCCGGAGGACCTCGGGCTGGTGAGCCTCGGGATGGGCGTGGCGGTGTCGCTGGCGTTCACCGAGCGCAAGACCAACAACCGGCTGCGCTGGCCCAACGACCTCATGGTCCGGGGGCGCAAGATGGGCGGGATCCTGTCCGAGTCCGAGATCAGCGGGGACAGGGTCGACTTCGTGGTGGTGGGCGTTGGCGTGAACATGCGCATCTCCCGGGACCAGTTCCCCCGGGAGCTGAAGGCGACCGCCACCAGCGCCCAGGTCGAGACCGGACGGAGCTACGACCGGGCCGAGGTGATCGCCGGGATCCTGATCCAGCTGGAGCCGATCCTGAAGGACCTCGACGCCGGCCGGAGCCACAACATCCTGAACAGCTACATCAAGCTGTGCGAGACGTTCGGCAAGACGGTATCCACGGACTTCGGCGGCCGGAAGGTCAAGGGCCAGGCGGTGGACATCGATGACCACGGGGGCCTCGTGCTGGACACCGGCGACGTGATCCCCATGGGGGACATCCACCTGGAGTAGCGATGGACCACGTTGTCACACTGGCGGACCGGGACCTCTTCAAGGCCTGCCGCCGGGCCTGGGACCTGGGGTCACCCGCCCGGCAGAACTTCGAGCCCATCCCCACCCCCGAGCACGTCGACCTGGCCGCAGCGGTGCGCGCCGGGCTGGGTGCCTACTACTTCCCGGCGATGTGGAGCTGGAGCCGGCCGATGGTGCGCCCCATCGCCCACGACACCTTCGACAAGGCCCTTCAGACACAGCGCCAGAAGGTCTGCCCGGAGGCCCCGCCGCCGGTCTGGGCAGAGGCGCAGGCGCTGGGCCACGCCACCTTGGACAGCTACTTCGACTGGGCCGAGGAGCAGGACACCTTCACCGCCGTGCGGGCCAACGAAGAGTTCCGGGTGGTGGTGGCGGATCCCGATCACCCCGATGACGGCGTGCTGGCCCCCGACGGCGGCGGCATCCACCTGCAGGGGGTGGTGGACGTGGTGGTGTCCGACGAGCTCGGCCGGCTGTGGGTGGTCATCCACCGCATCAGTGACGGTCGCTCTGCGCGCCCCTGGGCGGACCCGGGCATCCTGGCGCTGGACGACGGGCCCGGGATGCTGTGCTGGGCCCTGGAGTCCTTCTATGTCACCAAGATCGCCGGAGCCATCGTCAACGAGCTGCGCGTCGGGCCACCGCCGTCCTTCCGCCGGACCCAGCTGCGCAAGCCGCCGAAGGAGCTGGCCGCCGTCCGCCGCCAGGCGGCCACCGAGCTGGCCGAGCTGGTGGACCCGGCAACGGCCGCCTACCCCAGCCCGGGCCCGTCGTGCCGGACATGCCCCTTCGTGGCGCCCTGCCTGGCCCTGGCCGCTGGGGAGGAGCCGGGCATGGAGGGCTACCGTCGCCACGTCCCCGAGGTCATCCAGCTCCCGCCCCGGACGGGGAGCCTGGGGCCTCAGGTGGTGCACGGCTGGAAGACGAAGGGGCCGGGCACGTCCCAACCTGCGGTGTGACCCTGCATGGCCTCGCCGGAGGGTGGGGCGGGGCCGAACTGGCCGGGGGGCGAGCGCCGTAGCCCGTGCGGCCCCTTCTGCACTGTCTGTGAGTGCTCAGGTCCGTATAGGTACGGTAGACACTCACAGACAATCTCAAGGTGCGGACCCTGGACGGGTGCCGGCTGGCCAGAACGGGGCTGGCATCTGGCCGAGCCCGCCGGGAACGATCTACAGGAGGCGGAGGCGGCCGGTGTCCCCCGGGCGGTAGATGCAGATCACGTCGTCCAGGTAGCCCAGCTCCCGGGCCCGGGCGAGCATCGCCAGACCGGCGCCCGCCTCGGGGAGGTGGGAGGTCAGCACCACGAACGGCGGCCGGTCCTCCATGGCCCGCAGCAGGGCGCCGTTGGCGATCGCCTTCTTCAGGGTGTCGGTGCGCATCAGCCCGGGCCGGGAGCCCTGGACGCTGCCTTTGTACTCGAACCAGATGGTGCGCCCGTGGGAGCTGACCGCCTCCCGGTCGATCTCGATGCCGAGGCCGCTGAGCTGTACCGCTCCCCCGAGCTGGAAGCCGCTGGTGCGCAGGAGGAGGTCGCACTGGTCGGCGAACTGGCGGCCCTGGAGCGAGGCCGCCGCCTGGAACAGGTGCTCGGTCAGGGCGCCCCTCGGCCGCCGGCTGCCCGGGCCAGGGGATCCTGGTCCCCCGGCAGCCGGAAGACGCCGGCGATGGGTTTGCCCACCCCGCACACGGCCTTGAGCGACGCTGCGGCCGAGCTCCCCGGCTCGGGCAGGCCGGCGGCCAGCACCCCGAAGCGGGCGGAGGGCGCCACTTCCCGGACAACCGCCGCCTTGCCCAGCACCTTCCAGAGCGCCTCGGTCCGGCGCAGCCCGGGCCGGGTCGAGGTGAAGCCGCCGGCGACCTCGAACAGCCACTCGGTGCCGGTGGCGTCCCGGGCGCCCAGGGCGATCTCGATGCCTCCGAGGCGCACCGGCCCGGTCACCTGCCGGAAGCCGGCTGCCACGAGGGCGGCCCGGGCCACATCCCGGGCGGCGTGCCCGGCCGTCACGGCGGCGGCCACGGTGCCTGGCGGCGGGATCTCGGCCGGGGCGGTCTCCCCGGCGGGGGGCAGTGGGGGCAGCACCACCGGCGGCGTCTCGCTCTCCAGCGCCCCCTCGGCAGCCTGCTCCCGCCACTCGCACACCCGTGCCTGCGCCCGCTGCACGTAGTCGGGATCGATGTCGTAGCCGGCGTAGTGGCGCCCGGTCTCCAGGGCGGCGATGGCCGTCGAGCCCGACCCCATGAAGGGGTCCAGCACGAGGTCGCCGTAGTAGGTGTACAGGTGGATGAGGCGGCGGGGCAGGGCCACGGGGAAGGGGGCGGCATGCCCCACCCGGGTGGCGGACTCCGGGGGGATCTCCCAGACGTCGGTGGTGGCTTCCATGAACTCGTCCCGCCACAGTGAGCCCGACGACGGCAGGCCGGCCGCCGCCCGGCGCCGGGCGGTCTGGGCCCGGTCGAAGCGTCCCTTGCTGGCGATGACCACCCGCTCGGTCAGGTCCCGCAGCACCGGGTTGGTGGAGCGCTGGAAGGACCCCCAGGCGCAGGATCCTGAGGATCCCCGGCCCTTCTGCCAGATCACCTCACCGCGCAGCAGGAGGCGGAGCTTGTCCTGCAGGATGGCGGTGACGTCGGAGGACAGTGAGCGGTACGGGCGGCGGCCCAGGTTGGCCACGTTGACCGCGATGCGCCCGCCCGGCTCGAGGCAGCGGACGCACTCGGCGAACACCTCCTCCAGCATCCCCAGGTATTCGAAGTAGGTGGCCGGGATATGGCCCTCGCCGAGAGCCTCCTCGTACTCCTTGCCGGCGAAGTAGGGCGGGGAGGTGACCACCAGGGCGACTGAGGCGTCGGCAATGGCGGTCATGTGCCGGGCGTCGCCCACGAAAAGGCGGTCGAGGTCCTTGCCCGGGTCCACCCAGTCGTGGGAGGAGAGCTCGGGGGCGGCGAAGCGGGCGTAGAAGGGGCTGGCGTCGTGGTTTTCCCGGCGGGAGACGCCGAAGGCCGAGGTCTGCGTCGCCTCCCTGCGCTGCGCCACGCTCACCCCCTCGTCGTTACAACCGAATGAGAACGAATGTTCGTAGGCTACTACGCCGTGGGTGGGTCACGTGGGTGGATCATAGGATGAGCCACCGCGCGGGCCGCGAATTGTCGGGCGCGTGGCTGGTGCTGGGCGGCCGCCGGACCCACAGCCCGAGCACAAGCCGCCGCCATCCCGTGGCCAGCCCCGCATGGTGTCATGGGCACCGGGAGAGCAGGAGTGGGCGATGATTTCCATACTTATGGCCCGCTGGGGATCCACCGGGATACTTGGAACTACCTGGGGTATGAACTACCGGTTGCCGGTCCGGGAACCCGAGGGAGGAAGGGCCCGATGATCCCAAGCGCACTGGACCTACCGTACCGACCGGCCAAGCCGCCGACCGGGCCCCGGACGCAGGGCATCACGATGGTGATCGACAACGGGCTGCCGCTCGGTGCCTTCACCGACCACGTGACCAGCACTGCAGGCCTCATAGACTTCGTCAAGTTCGGCTGGGGCACCTCGGTGGTGTCGCGCACCATCGAGGCCAAGGTGGCCCTCCTGGTGGAGCACGGCATCGGCTACTTCTTCGGCGGGACCCTCTTCGAGAAGCACGTGCTGCAGGATCGCTTCGACGACTTCCGGGCCTGGTGCCACGCCTTCGCCTGCCGTTACGTCGAGGTGTCCAACGGCACCGTGGCGCTCGCCAACGACGAGAAGGCCCGCTACGTCGAGAAGCTGGCGGGCGAGTTCACGGTGCTGTCCGAGGTGGGGCTCAAGGACGCCGCCCGGTCCGAGGCGCTCAGCGCCCGGGACTGGGTCCGGTTCGTGCGCGAGGACCTGGAGGCGGGGGCGCGCTGGGTGATCGCCGAGGCCCGGGAGAGCGGCCGCAGCGGCATCTGCCACGCCGACGGGCGGCTGCGGGCCGATGTGCTGGACGCCCTGTTGGGCGCCGGCATCTCCACCGACCGGCTACTGTTCGAGGCGCCCACGAAGGACCTGCAGACCTCGTTCATCCGGCGCATCGGCCCGAACGCCAACCTGGGCAATGTGGCCCCCGGCGACGTCATCGGCGTGGAGACCCTCCGCCTAGGGCTGCGCTCGGACACCCTGACCACGGTCTCCCCCACCCGCCCGGGCGGGGTGCACACGGCCCCCATGAGCCCGACCCAAGGCGTGGCGGCAGCGCCCAACTTTTAAGCCCCGCTGGGGCCGTCCCCGGGCGGCCCTCGGCTTCGCACGAGCATCCTGACGAGGCGCAGCCGCCGGCTGTCTTTTCCGACCGCAATTGACCGGATTTTTCTCAGATCGTTTGCTGTCGCGCCTGCGCAGAGTCACAATCAGCGCAGTGAGTGCCCCATCCAGCAGCGTTCCCAGGAGAGGGAGGCAGGCAATGGCAGAGCACCATCCCGCCAGCAGGCATCATTCCCGGTCGCGACCCGGTCCGGGGGCGACCCTGTTGGTGATCATCGCCACTGTCGCCCTCATCGCAGCTGCTTGCGGCAAGAGTACGAACAAGTCCTCGTCCTCGGGGGCAACCCCCACTGCTGGGTCCAGCATCGCCCCCCCGGTGGGCAGCAAGATCCAGGGCGGCACCGTGACCTGGGCGGAGGCCCCGAAAGTCAGTCCGAACTACATCTTCCCGGTAGACAACGGGCAGGTCTTCAGCGTGGCCAACCTCGACTACTTCCAGTACCTCCTCTACCGGCCCCTGTACTGGTTCGGCAACAACTACAAGGCGTCCATCGACCCGGACTACAGCATCGCCAACCCGCCGGTGTGGTCCAACAACAACACGACGGCGACCATCACCCTGAAGCCCTGGAAGTGGTCCAACGGCGAGACGGTCACCAGCCGTGACGTGCTCTTCTTCCTCAACATCCTGAAGGCAAAGCCGAGCAACTATGCCGCCTACGTCCCGGGCTATTTCCCGGACAACGTGAAGTCGTACTCGGCGCCGGACCCCTCGACCGTGGTGCTCAACCTCACGCAGGCCTACAGCCCGGACTGGTTCCTCTACAACGAGCTGAGCCAGCTCACCCCGCTGCCGCTGGCCTGGGACGTGACCGCCGACGGCCAGCCGGCGCCCACCGCTGACAACGGCCACCTGCCCGACTCCACGCCGGCCGGGGCGCTGGCCGTGTACACCTACCTGGACAGCCAGGCCAAGAACACGGCCGGCTACGGCGCCAGCCCGATCTGGAGCGTCGTGGACGGGCCCTGGAAGCTGACCAACTACACGAACACTGGCGAGCTCGACTTCGTCCCGAATCCGTCCTACTCCGGGTCCCCCAAGCCGACGATCGCCGAGTTCAAGGAAGTGCCGTTCACCAGTGAGGAGGCGGAGACCAACCAGGCTCTGACCGGCGCCTCCAACCTCACGATCGGCTACATCCCGCAGGCGTCGGTGCCGCAGGAGGGCTCGATCGTTGCCAAGGGCTATGACGCCTACACGCTGTTCGGCTTCTCCACGAACTACTTCCTGCCCAACCTGCACAACCCCACGATGGGGCCGGTGTTCTCCCAGCTCTACTTCCGCCAGGCCTTCCAGGAGCTGATCGACCAGCAGGGCTGGATCAAAGCCTTCACCCATGGAAGCAGCATCCCGCAGTACGGCGTCATCCCCACCAACCCGCCAAACACCTTCATCGACGCCAAGGCCAAGTCCTTCCCCTGGAACTTCAGCATCTCGGGAGCCACCAAGCTGCTGACCGACAACGGCTGGAAGGTGGTTCCCGGCGGGCAGACCACCTGTACCAGCCCCGGCACCGGCTCGGGCCAGTGCGGGGCGGGCATCACCCAGGGCGAGGCGATCACCTTCACCCTGGACTACCAGTCCGGCCCGGTGGCCCTGGACCAGGAGATGAAGGACCTCAAGTCCGAGGCCGCCAAGGTGGGCATCACCATCAACCTGACCCAGCACCCCTTCAACCAGGTGATCGGTGCCGCGGTGCCCTGCCAGCCCACCGATGCCAAGTGCGCCTGGCAGGTGGAGAACTGGGGTGGCGGCTGGATCTACTCGCCCGACTACTACCCCAGTGGCGAGGAGATCTGGGCCACCGGGGCGGTCGCCAACTACGGCAGCTACAGCAACCCCAAGGCCGACGCGCTCATCGCCGCCACCACCACCGAGACGGTGAACCCGCAGGGCGCCCTCGACGCCTACCAGGACTACATGCAGCAGCAGCTGCCGGTTTGGTTCCAGCCCAACGCGGCCGGGAACCCGGTGCCCGGCGGGCTGACCATCGTGTCCACCCACCTCGGGGGCTTCACCGCCAACGCGTTCGAGGCGATCACCCCGGAGACCTACTACCTGACCCAGTAGCTGATCGACGAGGAGGACGACCGTTCGTTTCCATTAGCTAATTCATAGCCAGTTGGGGGCCCAGACAGCACCATGATCGGCTTCATCGTCCGAAGGATCGGGCAGGCGATCATCGTGCTGCTGGGCCTCACGCTGCTCGTATTCGTCATGGAGCACCTGTTGCCCGGCAACATCGCCCGAGCGATCATCGGGCCCCGGGCGACCGGGCCCGAGATCGCCGCCTTCAACCGTGCCAACGACCTGGACCGGTCGGTGCTCTACCAGTACGCCCATTACCTGAACCAGCTCATCCACGGCAACCTGGGGTTCTCCTACACCCTCAACCGCAGCGTGTGGAACGTGCTCAAGGCCGAGGTCCCCCGGGATCTGCTCCTGGTGGGAACGTCGATCGCGCTGGCGGTGCTCATCGCCGTCCCGGTGGGCGTGTCCCAGGCGGTCAAGCGCAACGGCCTGGTGGACTACGCCGCCACCAGCGTCTCGTTCCTGCTCTACTCGATGCCGTCGTTCGCCCTCGGCCTGATCCTGATCCAGGTCTTCGCCATCCAGTTCGCCATCCTGCCGCCCGAGGCCCCGCAGTCGGCGGGGGTACTGGGGCTCCTGGCGCACCCTTCCGGCTTCGTGCTGCCGGTGGCCACCCTGACGCTGTCGGTGTACGCCCTGTTCAGCCGCTACATGCGCTCCTCGGCGATCGACGCCCTGGCGCAGGACTACATCCGCACCGCCCGGGCGAAAGGCCTCCCTGAGCACCTGGTGCTCTGGCGCCACCTGGTGCGCAACTCGCTGGTGCCCATCGCCACCCTGGTCGGTCTGTCGCTGCCGGCGGTGTTCACCTTCGGGCTCGTGGTGGAACAGCTCTTCAACTTCCCCGGCGTCGGCCTGCAGTACTTCACGTCAGCCACCCAGACCGACTACCCGACGATGCTGGGCATCACCTTGCTGGTGGGCGTGGCCACCGTGGCGGGCAGCCTGCTGGCCGACCTGGCGTACGCCGCCCTCGACCCCCGGGTCCGGTTCTCCTGATGCAGGTCGCCCCGCCCACCGACCCGGCCGTCCTCCCCGAGGGCGGCGAGGTCATCTCCCAGGGCAGTGTCGGCAAGCAGATCTACCGGACCTTCCTGGAGAACAAGCTGGCGATCCTGGGCCTGGGGTTCGTCATCGTCATCACGCTGTTCAGCTTTGTGGGCCCGCTCGTCTACCACACCGACCAGATCAGCACCAACCTCCTGAACACCAACCTGGCCCCGGGCCCCGGGGGCCCCCTGGGGTCGGACCAGAACGGCTACGACATCCTCGGCCGGCTGATGGCCGGGGGCCAGGTGTCGCTGGAGATCTCCTTCGCCGTGGCGCTCGTGGCCACCACCGTGGGATCGCTCTACGGGGCGATCGCCGGCTTCTTCGGCGGGTGGCTCGACACCATCATGATGCGTGTCGTCGACATCGGCCTCTCCGTGCCGCTCATCTTCCTGTTCATCCTGATGTCCACCATCTTCCGCCCCAGCAAGCTGCTGCTCATCGGCCTGCTGGCGGGCCTGGCGTGGCTGGGCCCGGCCCGCCTCATCCGGGGCGAGACGCTCAGCCTGCGCACCCGGGAGTACGTCCAGGCAGTGCGGGCGATGGGCGGCGGGCCCCGGCGCATCGTGGTGCGCCACATCATCCCCAACGCCATCGGCACCATCGTGGTGAACGCCACCTTCCAGGTGGCCGACGCCATCTTGATCCTGGCCCTGCTGGAGTACCTGGGCTTCAGCCTGCCGGCACCCACCGCCACCTGGGGCGGCATGCTCTCCGGCGGCACCACCTTCCTGCAGGACGGGTACTGGTGGCAGGTCTACCCCGTGCTGATCCTGATCATCCTGGCCGTGGTGTCCTTCAACTTCATTGGTGACGCCCTGCGGGACTCCCTGGACGTCCGGCTGCACAAGCGGTGAGCGCGCTGCTGGAGGTTTCCGACCTCCGCACGGTCATCGACGTGCGGGCGGGTCAAGTCCACGCCGTGGACGGGGTCACGTTCTCGGTGGACGCGGGCGAAACCGTCGGGTTGGTGGGCGAGTCCGGGTGCGGCAAGACGATGACCGGCCTATCGATCCTCCGCCTGCTCCCGCCCGGCGGCCGCATCGCCGGTGGCGAGATCCGCTTCAATGGCAAGGAGATCAGCCGCTCGAGCGATGAGGCGATGCAGCGGGTGCGGGGCGGGGACATCGGCATGGTGTTCCAGGACCCGATGACCTCGCTCAACCCCACGCTGACCATCGGCTACCAGATCGCCGAGTCCGTGCGCCTGCACCGGGGCAAGAGCAAGGAGGAGGGCCTGCGGCGGGCAGCCGAGCTGCTCAAGCTGGTGGGGATGCCCCGGCCCGAGGAGCGCCTGGGCGACTACCCCCACCAACTCTCCGGCGGGCTCCGCCAGCGGGTGATGATCGCCATGGCACTGGCCTGCGACCCGAAGCTGCTCATCGCCGACGAGCCCACCACCGCCCTGGATGTGACCATCCAGGCACAGATCCTCGGACTGCTGGACGACCTGAAGGAGCGCCTCGGCCTGGCGATGCTGCTGATCACCCACGACCTCGGCGTCATCGCCGGGCGGGCCGACCGGGTGATCGTCATGTACGCCGGGCGCATCGTGGAGAGCTGCGGCACCGCCGAGCTCTTCGCGCATACCCGCCACCCCTACGCCGAAGCGCTCCTGGCCTCGATCCCCAAACTCGACCTGGGGGCCGGCCAGCGGCTGAAGTCGATCCCGGGTCTGCCGCCCGACCTGGTGGAACCGCCCCGAGCCTGCCGGTTCGCCCCCCGCTGCCCGTATGCCGCCGAGCGCTGCCGGGCCGAGGACCCGCCCCTGGAAGCGCCCCGGGATCCGGTGGTCCCCGACGAGGCGTGGGCGGCGCCCGACCCGGCCGCCGAGGCACCGCCCGACGGGGACGTCCCGGTGCCAGCCCCGACCGCGGCTCCAGGACACGATGGCCACCGGCCGGTGCCCCACAGCTTCGCGTGCTTCTTCCCCCGGCCGGACAAGGGCCCGGCGGTGGCGGTCTCGGGGGAGCGCAATGGCGACGCCGCGGCGGTCGCCCAGGCCGACGACCTGATCCTCGAGCTGCGCGCCGTGTCGAAGGAGTTCCCGGTGCGGTCGGGGATGATCCTGCAACGCACCGTCGGCAGCCTGTACGCGGTCACCGAGGTCTCCCTCGGGGTACGGCGGGGGGAGACGTTCGGGCTGGTGGGCGAGTCGGGCTGCGGCAAGACCACCCTGGGCAAGATGATCGTCGACCTCGAGACCCCCACCGCGGGCAGCGTGTGGTTCAACGGCACCGATCTGGCGACGCTCTCCGCCGGCGAGCTACGCCGCACCCGGCGGGACCTGCAGATGATGTTCCAGGACCCCTACGCCTCGCTGGACCCCCGGATGCGGGTGGAGACCATCGTCGGCGAGCCGCTGGTGGTCCAGCACGAGGGGGACCGGGCCGCCCGGCACAAGCGGGTGGCCGAGCTCCTGGCCGACGTCGGGCTGGACCCCCGGGCGGCCGAGCGCCACCCGCACGAGTTCTCCGGTGGGCAGCGCCAGCGGATCGGCCTGGCCCGGGCACTGGCGCTGAACCCGAAGCTCATCGTGGCGGACGAGCCGGTCTCGGCCCTCGACGTCTCGATCCGCTCGCAGATCCTGAACCTCATGCAGGCGCTGCAAGACACCTACGGCCTGACCTACATCGTGATCAGCCACGACCTGTCGGTGGTCCGTTTCCTCGCCGACCGCATCGGGGTGATGTACCTCGGGCGCCTGGTCGAGGTGGGCACCGGCGACGACATCTACCTCCGCCCGGCCCACCCGTATACCGCCGCCCTGCTGGAGGCGATCCCGGTGCCCGACCCGGGCCTGGAGCGGTCGAAGACCGGCGAGACGATCAAGGGCGAGCTGCCGTCCCCGGTGCACCCGCCGTCCGGGTGCCGGTTCCGCACCCGGTGCCCCATCGTCCAGCCGATCTGCGCCGAGGAGGTGCCGCCCCTGGCGAGCCGGGGCGGGGAGCACCTGGCGGCGTGCCACTTCCCGCTGGCGTAGGGGCCGGGGGAAGGCCGTAGGTCGAGGGCGGGGGCGGGGGCCGCTGAGGGCGGTCTATGCCGCCGGCAGCATTCGGGGGACATTTGTCCCACTGGCCGGGACAAATGTCCCCCACCTCAGCCGAGGGTGCCGCATGCGTGGGCCGCAGGCCGCCGGCGTTGAGGTCACTTCACACGCGAAATGCGGGCAAAGTGACCTCACCGTGCCGGCGGCTGCTCGTTACGAGCCGAATGCTCCTTGCAGGGCGCGGCCGGTCAGCACCTGGGCCAGGTGCCGGCGGTAGTCCGGGCCGGCGTTGGTGTCGGCCGGCGGGTTGGTGCCTTCTGCCGCCCGGGCGGCGGCCGCCGCGATCGCGTCCCGGCCCGCGCCGGTGATTGCCTCCTCGGTGCCGGTGGCCCGCACCGGTGCGGTGCCCATGTTGCCGAGCGCCACCCGGGCGCTCTCCGCCGCGCCGTTGGAGCGGTGCACGACGGCGGCGGCCGAGACGATGGCCCAGTCCTGCGCCCGGCGGTTGAACTTGATGTACGACCAGCCCGTCGAGGCGTCCAGCCGGGGCACGCGGACCTCGGTCAGGATCTCGTCGGGGCTGAGTGCGGTGGTGAAGATGCCGGCGAAGAAGTCCCCGGCACCGATGGTACGGGTGCCGCCCGGCCCCTGGGCCACCAGGGTGGCATCCAGGGCGACGAGAGCGGCGGGCAGGTCAGAGGCGGGGTCGCCGTGGGCGACGGAGCCGCCGATCGTGCCCTTATGGCGCACCTGCGGGTCGCCGATCAGCCCGGCGACGTAGGCCAGCATCGGGTTGGCCTCCGCCAGCAGCTCGTCGCGGTGGACGTCGCCGTGCCGGGTGCAGGCCCCGACCGCGATGTGGTCGCCGCCGTCGCGGATGTAAGAGAGGCTGCCCACCCGGGCGATATCGATGAGCAGGGTCGGCCGGGCGAAGCGCAGCTTCATGAGCGGGATCAGCGAGTGGCCGCCGGCGAGGAGCTTGGCCCCCTCACCCCCGGCGGCGAGGAGCTCGATGGCGTTCTCCACCGAGCTGGCGACCTCGTACTCGAACGGTGCGGGGATCACGCGCCACCTCCGTTTCGCGCAGCCTGGATTGCCCGCCACACCCGCTCGGGGGTGCAGGGCTTGTCGACGTGGGTGACCCCGAGCGGTTCCAGGGCGTTGATCACGGCGTTCACCACGGCGGGCGGCGAGGCGATGGTGCCCGCCTCCCCGATGCCCTTCACCCCCATGGGGTTGGTGGTGGACGGCGTGACGAAGCGGTCCAGGGTGACCGTGGGGATCTCGCACGCCGAGGGGACGGCGTAGTTCATCATCGAGTTGGTCAGCAGGATGCCGTTCTCGTCGTAGACCGCCTCTTCGTAGAGCGCCTCGGCGACGCCCTGGGCGATGCCCCCGTGGAGCTGGCCGTCCACGATCATCGGGTTGACCACGTTGCCGCAGTCGTCCACCGCCACGTAGCGCACGATCTCCGCCTTGCCCGTCTCGGTGTCCACCTCCACCACGCACACGTGGGTCCCGGAGGGGAAGGTGAGGTTGGGCGGGTCGTAGGTGGCGGTGGCCTCCAGGCTGGGCTCCTCCCCCTTGGGGAGGTTGTGGGCGTTCCAGGCCGAGAAGGCCAGGCCCCCGATGTTCCGGTTGCGCTCGGGCGCCCCTTTGATGCGGAAGGTGCCGTGCTCGTACTCGAGGTCCGCCTCGGCCACCTCCAACTCGTGGGCGGCGATGCGGCGGGCCTTGTCCACCACCTTCTGGGTGGCCAGGTGCACGGCGATGCCCCCCACCGGCAGGCTGCGGCTGCCGTAGGTGTCCAGGCCGAGGGGGGCGGTGGCGGTGTCGCCGTAGAGAACATCGACGTCGTCCAGGCCGACACCCAGGCCGTCGGCCACGATCTGCGACCACGAGGTCACGTGGCCCTGGCCGTGCGGCGAGGTGCCGGTGGTGACCACGACCTTGCCGGTGGGCAGCACCCGGACGTTGGCGGCGTCCCACCCGCCCCCGGCGTAGCGCAGGGACCCGACCACCTGGGAGGGGGCCCAGCCGCACAGCTCGATGTAGGTGGAGAGGCCGATGCCCAGCTGCTTGACGTCGCCGGCGTCCCGGCGGCGTTGCTGCTCGGCCCGCAGCCCGTCATAGTCCGAGAGTTCGAGAGCCCGGTCCAGGGTGGCCTGGTAGTTGCCGGAGTCGAACATCAGACCCCCGATGGACTGGGTGGCGACGTCGAAGGGCTCCATGAGGTTCATGCGCCGGACCTCGGCGGGGTCCTTGCCCACCTTGCGGGCCAGGGCGTCCATCGCCCGCTCGATCGCGTAGGAGGCCTCCGGACGCCCGGCGCCCCGGTAGGCGTCGGTGGGGGTCTGGTTGGTGAAGATGCCGGTGTACTCGAAGCGGAACGCCTCGGCGGTGTAGCAGCCGGTGTACAGCCACGCCCCCAGCATGGGGATGCCGGGCGTGAGGAGCTGGAAGTAGGCGCCCATGTCGGTCAGCAGGCTGACCCGGATGCCGAGGATCTTGCCCTCCTCGGTGGCACCGATCTCGATGTCCTGGATCTGGCCCCGCCCATGGGTGGTGGCGAGGTAGTTCTCCGAGCGGCCCTCGATCCATTTGACCGGGCGGCCCAGGCGGCGGGAGAGGGCGAGACAGAGCGCCTCCTCGGCGTAGATGTCGAGCTTGGAGCCGAAGCCGCCGCCCACGTCGGGGGCGATGACCCGGAGCTTGCCCTCGGGGACGCCGACGCACAGGGCCAGGAGGAGCCGGAGGACGTGGGGGATCTGGGTGGCGGACCAGATGATGTACTCACCGGTGATCGGGGTGCACTGGGCCAGGGCGCCCCGGGGCTCCATGGCGTTGGGGATCAGGCGGGGCTGGCGGTAGCGCTCCTTGACCACCACCGGAGCGCCGGCGATCACTGCGGCGACGTCGCCGGTACCGGCGTGCACCCAGGTGAAGGAGTTGTTGGTGCCCAGGTTCTCATGCACCAGCGGGGCGCCCTCGGCGATGGCGGCCTCGAGATCGGTGACCGCGGGCAGGGCCTCGTAGTCCACGACGACCGCCTCGGCGGCGTCCTCGGCCTGCACCCGGGTCTCGGCCACCACGACGGCGACCGCGTCGCCCAGGTACCGGGCCTTGTCCTTGGTGACGGGAAAGTGCTCGGACATCTTGATGTCCTCGGTGACCGGCCAGACGCAGGGCAGGGGGCCGGTCCACTCGCCGGCCAGGTCCTCGCCCGAGAAGGCGCCGACCACGCCGGGCATCCCCTTGGCGGCGGACAGGTCCACCGAGTTGATGCGGGCGTGGGCCAGGGGGCTGCGGACCACGGACATCCAGACCATGCCGGGCAGGGTCAGGTCGTCCAGGTAGCGGCCCTGGCCGGTGAGCAGCTTGGGGTCCTCCTTGCGCAGGACCCGCTCGCCGATGAACTTGGTGTACAGATCGGTGGCCATTACGACGCACCTCCCACCGCGGCCGGGACGCCGACCAGCTGGGGAGCGGCCTCGGCAATCGCCTTCACGATGTTCTGGTAGCCGGTGCACCGGCACAGGTTGCCCTCGAGGGCGTGGCGGATGGACTCCTCGTCGGGCACCTCGTCCTTGGTGGCGAGGTACCCGGCCGCCGCCATGACCATCCCGGCGGTGCAGTAGCCGCACTGCAGGCCATGGTTGGCGCGGAAGGCCTCCTGGAGCGGGTGGAGCTTGCCGTTGGTGGAGAGGCCCTCGATGGTGGTGAGCTGGGTGCCGTCGGCCTGGACCGCCAGCAGGGTGCAGGACTTCACCGACTCGCCGTCCATGAGGACGGTGCAGGACCCGCAGGATGAGGTGTCGCAGCCGATCTTCGTGCCGAGCAACCCGAGGGTGTCCCGGAGGAAGTAGACGAGCAGCGTCCGGGGCTCGACCTCCCGGGTATGGCTGACGCCGTTGACGCTGACCGTGATCTGTCTGCTGCCCAAGGTTGGTTCCTCCTTCGCATCTGCACGATGGACTCGGTAGGTGCGCGGGTGCGGGGACCATCAGGGTGGCCCGCGTGAGCCTCCGCAGGTGGGCACGGCCAGGCAATCCCCCCAGCAGGTTGGGCGGCTTCTCGGCCTAGATAGTTTACTACCAAATTTGGCCGCGCCTACCGGTCCGCCCCGGCGGGTGCGTGGCGCCCGGCGCCGGCCGCAGCCGGGCGGCGACTTCCGGCTAGCTGCTCGGCTTGCGGGCGCCGAAGCCCTGGACGTTCTCGTCCCGGCCGAAGTTGGGCTCGTTGACGGCGGTCATGGCCTTCTCGGCGTCGTCGCGGACCGCCCGCTGCAGCCCTTCGAACCCGATCGCCTGGATTCGGGCGCGGATGACCTGGCCGGCGTTGGCCGCCTCCAGGAACCCGGTCGGATCGGCCCGGTACTCCTCCAGCTTGTGCGGGTTGGTTGCCAGCCACCGGATGAAGGCGTCGTACTCCGCCTGCGGGTTCATCGGCATGGGCTCTGCTCCTCCGTCGCTGTGTGGAGCTGGTGCCCGGATTCGAACCGGGAACCTAGCGATTACAAGTCGCTTGCGCTACCGGGTTGCGCCACACCAGCAGTCGTCGATGCTTCGCTGGTCATTGTAGGGCGGCCTCCGCCATCACGATGGCCGCGGCCACGGCGGCGTTGATGCTGGCAAGGGCGCCGTGCATGGGGATGCGCACAAGCCGGTCGCAGCGCTCGCGGACCAGGCGGGACAGGCCCGGGCCCTCGGCTCCCACCACAAGGCACACCCGCTCGGGGAACTCCACCTCCTTGTAGCTGGCGGTGCCGGCGGGGTCTAGGCCGAAGACGGCGAACTCGTGGCGCTCCTGGAGCAGCCGCACCGACGCCGCCGGGGAGTTGGTCCGCACGATCGGCACCCGCTCGGCGGCGCCGGCCGCCACCTTGCGCACGGTCGGGGTGACCCCGGTCGCCCGGTGCTCAGGAATGAGCACCCCATGCCACCCGAACGCTTCGGCGGAGCGGAGGATGGAGCCCAGGTTGGCGGGGTCGGTGATGCCCTCCAGGAGGACGAGCCGGTGTGCCGGGCCGGCCAGGAGGTCGGCGAGGGTGTGGTAGGAGAAGGGCTCGACCTCCGCCACGACGCCCTGGTGGTTGCCCGCCCCCGCCCGGCGGTTCAGGGCCGCCCGGCTCTCGAAGCCGACCGGTACCCGGGCGCGCTCGGCGGCGGCGACCACCTCGTCGAGCAGCGGCGAGGGCCGCATGCCCTCGGCCAGGAAGAGGCGGCGGACGGCGACGCCGGCCCGGAGGGCCTCGGCCACCGGGTGGCGGCCGAGGACAAGGTCGGGGGGCGGGGCGGTCACCGAGTTCTCACGGCACAGCCGGCTCGAGCAGGGCCACCGCCGTGGCGGCGATCCCCTCGCCGCGCCCCAGGAAGCCGAGACGGTCAGTGGTGGTGGCCTTGACGCTGACCGCGCCCGGGGCCGCCAGGGCACCGGACAGGAGCTGCTCCATCCGCTCCCGGTACGGGCTGATGCGCACGGCCTGGGCGACAACGACGCAGTCCACGTTGCCGATCCGCCAGCCGGCGTCCCGGATCAGCCGGCCGACCTCGGCCAGCAGGTCGAGGCTGGAGCCTCCCCGAGGGACCTTCGAGGGCGGGAAGTGGGTGCCCAGGTCCCCGAGGTGGGCGGCGCCCAGCAGGGCGTCAGCCACGGCGTGGGCGACGACGTCGGCATCCGACCAGCCCTGCAGCGGCGGTGCTCCCTCGATCGACACCCCGCCGAGCACCAGCGCCCGGCCGTCCCTGGCGGGCCCCTCGGGCACGAAGGGGTGGACGTCGAGGCCGGTGCCGACCCGCACGGCGCTAGCCCTGGGCGGTCAGGAGCGCCTCGCACAGGGCGAGGTCGGCGGGGCGGGTCACCTTGATGTTGCGGGGGTCGCCGGGCACGACGCGCACGGCGTACCCGATGCGGGTGGCCATCTCCGAGCAGTCGTCGCACAGGACACCGTCGGCGAGGGCCCGCCGGAGCGCGTCCTCGAGGCAGGACCGCCGGAAGGCCTGCGGCGTCTGCGCCCGCCAGAGGCCGGCGCGGCTGCGGGGGCCCACCACGGTGCGGGCGTCGTCCACCGCTTTGATGGCGTCATCGAGGGGGACTGCGGTGACCGCGCCGTCGGTGCCGTTCCCCACGGCGGCCAGCACGGCCTCGATCACCTCCGGGCTGACCAGTGGCCGGGCGGCGTCATGCACCGCGATGACCGTGGCGTCCTCCGGCACCTGGGCGAGCGCGCACGCCAGGGACTCCTGCCGGCTGGGGCCCCCGGCCACCACGGCCACCACCTTGGGTGCGGTGGCGGGCACGGAGACGAGGCGGTCCTCGGGGACTGCCACCACGATGGCGCTCACCGAGGGG
Source organism: Actinomycetota bacterium (assembly GCA_035765775.1). Classification (NCBI taxonomy): domain Bacteria; kingdom Bacillati; phylum Actinomycetota; species Actinomycetota bacterium. The sequence goes on from DASTWV010000055.1 coordinate 46,050, forward strand.
GCCGCAGCGAACGCGGCGAGGCTGTAGCCCAGCATCGGCCGGCCGCGGACCGCGAGGAACGGCTTGGGGACGTCACCAGGCAGCCGGGCGCTGTGCCCGGCCGCGAGGACAATGGCCGTGACCGGGCTCACGGCCGGCGCTTCGGTGGTGCGGCTGCGGCAGGCGCTGCGTCAGGCGAGGACGCCGTCGAGCAGCTTCCCCGCCTCCAGCTCGTCGACATCGGCTGCGAAGGTGATCTCGGAGAGCAGGATCTGGCGAGCCTTGGCCAGCATGCGCTTCTCGCCCGCCGACAGACCCTTCTCCTTGTCCCGCCGGGCAAGGTTCCGGACCACCTCTGCCACCTGGTAGATGTCCCCGGAGCGGAGCTTCTCGACGTGAGTCTTGAAACGGCGGCTCCAGTTGGTGGGCATCCGGCACTCCTTGGAGCGGAGCACCTTGAAGACCTTCTCGAGCTCGTCCCGACCGATGACCCCGCGGATGCCGACTTCTTCGGTGTTGTCCAGCGGGACGAGCAGGGTGAGGTCGCCGTAGGAGAGGCGGAGAACGAAGTACTGACGCTTCTGGCCATGGACTTCTCGTTCTTCGACGCCTTTGATGATCGCTGCGCCGTGGTGCGGGTAGACAACCTTGTCACCTACGCAAAACAATCAGTGTTCCTCCTTAGTTTCCCGGTCTTGATCAGTAGTGTGGTGATGTCCACGCGACGGCCTTCGTGGGTTCCTCTCACTCCCCGCGAGCTTTGACGAACTCCGGCACGGACATCCCATGGTAACAAGCAACAGCACCTCCTGGCAATCCCGACCAGTCGGGTGCACCTGAATCTGCCCGCTCATCGGGCCGGCGCTGGCACCGGCACTCCTTCTTTTCCGGACATCGGTTCACCGTCTTTCACCGGCCGGGCGAGCAGCGCCACGACCTCGCGGAGCTCGCCCACCGGGTGCACCTGGAGGCCGGCAGGGGACCCCGCGGCCCCCGCGCCGTCACCCACCGAGCCCCCGACCACTGCCCGGGCAAAGCCGAGCCGGGCGCACTCCCGCAGCCGCCGGGCGAGGTCGGGCACCGCCCTCACCTCCCCCGACAGGCCCACCTCACCGATGGCCACCAGGTCCCCGGGCACCGGCAGCTCCAAACGGGCGCTGGCCAGCGCCAGGGCGAGAGCCAGGTCCACCGCCGGCTCCCGGGCGCTGAAGCCGCCCGCGATCCGGGCGAAGACGTCGCACCGGCTGAAGCTCAGCCCGGCCCGGCGCTCCAGGATGGCGGCGGTGACCTCCAGACGGTCGCGCTCCAACCCGTGGGCCACCCGGCGCAGGTGGCCGCCTGGATTGTCGAGCACCAGGCACTGGACCTCGAGCGCCACCGGCCGCCGGCCCTCCAGCACGCAGCCCACCGCCGATCCGGGGATGCCTGGGCGCCGGTCGGCGAGGAACAGGCGGGAAGCGTCGCCCACCTCGACCAGCCCCCGCTCCGTCATCTCGAAGACCCCCAGCTCGGCGGTACCGCCGAAGCGGTTCTTGCTGGTGCGCAGGAGGCGGAGCGGCTGGTCCCGGTCACCTTCGAAGGTGAGGACGGCGTCCACCAGGTGCTCGAGCGCCCGGGGGCCGGCCACCGAGCCGTCCTTGGTGACGTGGCCGATGAGCACCAGCGCGCTCCCCCGGTCCCGGGCCTGGCGGGCGAGGGCCGCGGTGCAGCCCCGCACCTGGGTGACGGAGCCGGGCTCGCCGCTCAGCTCGGGGGTGGCGACGGTCTGGATGGAGTCAACCACCACCACATCGAAGCCCTGGCCATGGGCGACGACCTCGGCGAGGTCAGTGGCGGCGAAGGCGTGGGTGGTCTGGATGCCGCCCAGGCGCCGGGCCCGGGCCGCCACCTGGTGGACCGACTCCTCGCCACAGACCAGGAGGACCGTGGCGCCGGCCGCCTCCAGGCCGGCGGCTGCCTGCAGGGCGAGAGTTGACTTCCCCGCCCCGGGCTCGCCGGCCAGGAGGACGACCGAGCCCCGAACCAGGCCGCCGCCCAGCACCCGGTCCAGCTCCTCGACCCCGGTGGCGAGGCGCTCGTGGGCCGCCCCCGGGATGGCGGCCAGGGCCTGCGGTGCCGAGGCCGGGCGGGGCGAGGGCACGGGCGGCGCCTCGGGCACGAACGCCTCCCAGGCCCCGCACTGCGGGCAGCGGCCCAGCCAGCGGGTGGTGCGGTAGCCGCAGCCGGAGCAGGAGAGTGCGGCCCGGGAGATCGCCATGGGGAGAGCCTACGGAGGGGGTGTGACAAAAAACGGCAGTTTTTGGCTGGTGCCGGGAATCGGGTCGGATCCCGGGAGAACGGCGGGCCCGGGAGGTACGCGGAGGCGCCGGGAGGGATCCCTGGGGCAGTGCGCCCGGCACCGCGCACTTCCAGGCAATCCCAGAGCGAGCGCGCACCGTCGGTGCGACGCGACCGGCGGTTGGGAGGCGGCACCGTTCACGAGTCACGAAATAGCCGCCGGTATCCGGTCACAAGCGCAACATTTTGTGGTTGGTTAACCGCCGAGAAGCCTGATAAGCGGATGGGCCGAATGTTCTGAGGACTGGCTGTGCATGGTGCCCGACAAGCAGAACGGCAGCCTCGGCCAGTTCGCCAACCAGGCCCAGCCAGCATCCTGACAAGGGTCCTGACAGGACCCCGTCGGGCGACCGCCCGATCCTTAAAATCTGGGCAAATAAAATCGCTATTGTTGCCCTGCTCGGCCGGAACCGATACGATGCGCTGGCCCGTGCACCTGTAGCACGGCGGAACAGAGCCACGCGTGCAAGGCTTTGGCCGGTTGACGTGTGGGGGTGGAAAGAGGATATGGCTTCGTCAGGGCAAGACAGCGGCCACCCCCCGTCAGCGGGCCGCGGCAGCCAGCGCACACGCCATGGATGGCTCTGGGAATCCGGCCCCCGGGTACGCCCGCGCCCGACTCCCCCGCACCCGGCGCACCGGGCGGCGGCACCGGCCCGGCCCGCCGAACCCCGGCATGCCGCGGGCGGCGGGAGCCTCATGATGATGCGCCGGCTGGTCGCCCCCTGGGCCGTGTTCACCGCCCTCATCGCCCTGATCGCCACCACGCTGGGGGTGGCCACCGCCGCGACGTCGGTGCTCCCGGCGGCCGCCGCCGGGACGCCGGTCGTGACGAAGCTGACCCCGAACACCGGCCGGCCGAGCGGGGGCACCGTTGTCACCATCTCGGGGAGCGGCTTCACCGGTGCCACCGGGGTCACGTTCGGGGGGCGGGCGGCCACCGCGGTGGCGGTGCAGTCCGACACCAGCATCGTCGCCACCGCGCCCGCCGGGACCACGGGCCAGTCGGCCGTGGTGGTCACCGCCCCGGGCGGGGCATCGGCCACCAGCGCGGCGGCCAAGTTCACCTACACGCTGTACGACCACATCTTCATCGTCCCGATGGAGAACCAGAACTACTCCGACATCATCGGCTCCAACAACGGCGACCCCTACATCAACGGGTTGGCCAACACGTACGGGCTGGCGACCAACTACCACGGCACCGACCACCCCAGCCTGGCCAACTACCTGGCCCTGGTGGGCGGCACGGATTACGACTCCAACGGCAACGACTGCGACCCGACCGGCTCGTGCATCGTCAGCGGGGCGAACCTGGCCTCCAACGAGTTGGACCCGGCCGGGCTGTCGTGGAAGGGCTACATGGAGTCGATGGGGAATGCATGCCGGTCCTCGGACAACGGCGAGTACGCCGTGCGCCACGACCCCTTCCCCTATTTCAAGAGCCTCCAGGGCACCGCCGAGTGCCAGGCCAACGTGGTGGACTACTCGCACTTCTCCGGTGACATGTCCTCGCTGAGCACCACCGCCAACTACGTGTGGATCACGCCCAACCTGATCTCGGACATGCACGACGGCAGCATCCAAGACGGCGACAACTGGCTGTCGCAGAACCTGCCCATCATCTTCAACTCGCCGGCGTGGACCCAGACCCGGTCGATGATGATGATGACCTGGGACGAGGATGCCGGCAGCGACAACAACAACCAGGTCGCCACCATCGTGGCGACCAGCGCCCCGGCTTTCCACGCCACGTCGAACGTCAACTACGACCACTACTCGCTGCTCAAGACCGTCGAGAGCACCTGGGGCCTGGGGACCATGGCGTCGGGCGACGGCGGAGCCTCGCCCATGACCGACCTCCTGCCCCCCGCCTCGATCACGCCGCCGCCGCCCCCGCCACCGCCTGCCCAGCCGACCCTGGCCAGCGTCAGCCCGGCCACCGGACCCTCGGGGGGTGGCACCCGCGTGACGATCGCGGGCACAGCCCTCGCCGGGGCCACCGCGGTCACCTTCGGGGGCGTCCCGGCCGCCTCGGTGGTGGTGAACGCCGCCGGGACCCAGATCACCGCGACCACGCCTGCCGGGTCGGGGACGGTGGACATCGTCGTCACGACCCCGGGAGGCACGGCCAGCCTGCCCGCATCCTTTACCTATGCCCCGCCCGCGCCACCCCCCGGGCCGACGCTCGCGAGCGTGAACCCCACCTCGGGGCCAAACACCGGCGGCACTGCAGTCACCATCGCGGGCACCAACCTGTCCGGGGCCACCTCGGTCACCTTCGGGGGCACCCCGGCCATCGGCGTGTCGGTCAACGGCGGGGGCACCGGGATCACGGCCACCACGCCCGCCGGGTCGGGGACGGTCGCCGTCGCGGTCACGACACCGGCCGGGAGTGCCACCCTGCCGGGGGCGTTCACCTACACCACCAACACCCCGCCCCCGCCCCCCACCGCCCCGACGATCTCGGGCGTGAGTCCGCCCTCCGGTGATGCCGACGGCGGGACCCCGGTGACCATCACGGGCACCAACCTGACCGGCGCCACCTCGGTCACCTTCGGGGGGGCGCCTGCCGGAGGGATCTCAATCAACGCCGCCGGCACCCGGATCACTGCGACGACCCCGGCCGGCTCCGGCACGGTCGACGTGTCGGTGACGACGCCCGCCGGCACCGCCACCCTGCCCAACGGCTTCACCTACTCGGCGCCGCCGCCTCCGGGCACCCCGAGGGCCTCCGGCACGATCTTCGCCACCGACACCTTCGCCGGGCGCACTGTGAGCGGTGGCTGGGGCACCACCACGGCGGGCCAGTCCTGGACCGTGCAGACCGGTTCGCCCACCGCGCTGTCGGTGTCCGGCGGCGAAGGCATCCTGCAGGGCAGCAGCTCGCTGGGCACCGAGCGGCTGACGCTGGGCACCGCCACCGCAGCGGACGCCGAGGTGGTGGACCGGTACACCTCCGGGGCCTACGGCAGCGACACCGGGCACGTGCTGCTGCGCTTCTCGAGCCCCTCGAGCTACTACTCGGCGGGCCTCGACGCCCCGGTGTCCGGCTCCGAGATCAACATCATGCGCACTTCGGGCGGCGTCGAGAGCCGGGTGGCCAACGTGGCCTTCCCGACCGTGACCGGGACCGCCTACTGGCAGCGGGTGCGGATCACCACGGCGGGATCCGCGGCGACGATCCAGGTCCGGGTCTGGGCCGACGGCACCTCCGAGCCGAGCACGTGGAACCTGAGCTACACCGACACCAGCCCGCTCCCCGCCGGGTCGGTCGGCGTGGAGGCCTGGGACAACGGGTCCGGCTGGCGGATCGACAACTTCTCGGCCGGCAACCTGTCCCCCGGCCCGCCGCCCCCGCCGGCCACCAGCGCCCCGGTCTTCACCGCCGACAGCCCGGCCACCACGGCCGTCGTGGGCCAGCCCTACAGCTACACCTTTGCCGCCAGCGGTAGCCCGGCACCGAGCTTCACCGCGAGCGGGACCCTGCCCCCGGGCCTGACGCTGGGCTCGGGCGGGGCACTGTCGGGCACGCCGACCTCCGCCGGCTCGTTCGCTTTCACCGTCGTGGCGTCCAACTCGGCCGGGACGGCGACCTCCGCAGCCCACACGATCACTGTCGCCCCGAGCGCCAGCGGCCCGGTCTTCACGGCGGACACCCCGCTGACCGTCGCCTTCGTGGACGTGCCCTATGCCTACACCTATGCCGCCAGCGGCAGCCCGGCACCGACGTTCTCGCTCGGGAGCGGGACCCTGCCGCCCGGGCTGACCCTGGGCGCCACCGGCACCCTTGCCGGGACGCCGACCACCCTGGGCACATTCGCCTTCGACGTCGTGGCCACCAACCCGGTGGGGAGCGCCCATTCGGCCACCACCACGGTCACCGTCGGGCCCACGCCCGCCGTCCCGATCGCCGCCGGGGCACCGGTGGCCGAGGACAGCTTCGCCGGGCGCACCGCAACCGGTGGCTGGGGCACCTCGGCCAGCGGCCAGGCCTGGACCCTCCAGTCGGGCTCGGCTTCGGTCCTCTCGGTGGCGAACAACACCGGCCAGGTGCACGGCAGCGGTTCGATGGCAACCGCCCGGCTCACGCTCAACTCGCCCTCGGTGACCGACGCCGAGGTGGTCGACCGCTACACCTCGGGCAGCTACAACACCGACGCCGGCCACGTGATGCTGCGCTTCTCCAGCCCCACCACCTTCTATGCCGCCGGACTGGACTCGCCGGTGTCCGGGGCGGAGATCAACGTGATGCGGGAGTCGGGTGGCGCCGAGACCCGGGTGGCCAACGCGGCCTTCCCGGCAGTGAACGGCACCTCCTACTGGCAGCGGGTGCGGATCACCACGGCGGGAACCACCGCCGTCATCCAGGTGCGGGCGTGGGCCGACGGCACCCCCGAACCCTCCACCTGGAACCTGACCTACACCGACAACAACCCGCTGCGGGCAGGTGTGACCGGCGTCGAGGCCTGGGACGGCGGCGGCGGCTGGGCGATCGACCACTTCTCCGCCGGTGACCTCACCGCCCCGGTGGCCGACTCGGCCCCGGTCATCACCGCCGACTCGCCCCCGACCGCCGCCACCGTCGGCACGGCCTACACCTACACCTTCACCGCCAGCGGCTCGCCGGCACCGGCGTTCAGCCTGGTCCGCGGGAGCCTGCCGCCCGGCCTCTCCCTGAGCCCGTCCGGCGTGCTGTCCGGCACCCCGACCCAGCCCGGGAGCTACTCGTTCATCCTGCGGGTGGGCAACAAGGTGAAGGTGGTGGCGTCCAACTCGCACGTCATCACCGTGGCGCCCTACCCGATGGCCTCGGGCACCATCATCGCCAACGACACCTTCCAGGGGCGCACCCTGACCGGCGGCTGGGGCACGGCCTCCGACGGCCACCTCTGGACCCAGCAGTCAGGGGTCTCCTCGGTGCTGTCAGTGGCCGGGAACAGCGGGCAGGTGCACGGCAGCTCCTCGATGGCAACCGCCCGGGTGACCCTGAACTCGCCCGGCATGACCGACACCGAGGTGGTCGACCGCTACACCTCGGGCAGCTACAACAACGACGCCGGCCACATTGTCGTGCGCTTCTCGGGGACGTCGACCTTCTACGCCGCCGGGCTGGACTCGCCCGTGTCGGGGGCCGAGATCAACGTGATGCGCGCGTCCGGCGGTGGCGAGGCCCGGGTGGCGGCGGTCGCCTTCCCGGCGGTCAACGGCACGTCGTACTGGCAGCGGGTGCGCATCACGACGGCGGGATCGTCGGCCACCATCCAGGTCAAGATCTGGACCGACGGGACCCCGGAGCCGGCCACCTGGAACCTGACCTACACCGACTCCAACCCGCTACCGGCCGGGACCGTGGGCGTGGAGGCCTGGGACGGCGGCGGGGGCTGGGCGATCACGGACTTCACCGCCGGGAGCCTGGGCTAGCTGAGCCCCTTGTCGTTCCGCTGGGCGCACTCAAGGGCGCCGGGGCCGGAGCCGATCTAGTCTAGGACGCATCCTCTCCGAGGCCGGGGGCCTCGCGGACCCGAGTGGGGCACGACGTTGGAAAACAGCGGAGCCGAAGGCGGAGCGCCGGGAAAAACCGGAGCCGAAGGCGGAGCGCCGGTCCGCAACGCGGCCCGGTCCCGGCTCCTGGGGCGGGCGATCATGGTGGGGGTCGTCGTGGTGCTGATCGGCGGCCTCCTCGCCGACGCCTACCTCTACCACCGCAACACGGGCGGCGGTCACCCGGTGGCAAACATCGGGCCGACGAGCATCCCTGAGTTGGCGTCCCCCTCGCCATCGCCCGTTGTGCTGCCCTCGCCCTCCCCGATCCCGGTCCCGGCGACATCGATGGTGGCCGACGCCGCGGTGTCCACCGTGCCGGTCTACGGCTCCCCAGCGGTGGGCAAGGTCCTGGCCGACTTCCCCAACATCAACGGGATGGGCCAGCCGGAGAGCTTCCTGGTGGTGGGCACCGCGCCCGGGTGGTACCTGGTGGAAGTCCCGGTCAAGCCCAACGGCGCCGAGGCGTGGGTGCAGGCCTCCGACGTCACCATCCGATCCGACCCCTACTACATCCGCGTGTACCAGTCGCAGTTCCGCCTCGAGGTGTACGTGGGCGGCGCGCTGCAGAAGTCGTTCGAGGTGGCCACCGGCGCCCCGTCCACCCCCACCCCCTACGGCCGGTTCTACATCTGGGCGAGCGAATCCTACGGCGCGCCCTACACCCCGGGAATCTTCGCCCTGTCCGGGTTCTCGCCGGTCCTGGACAACTGGCCGGGCGGCGGCCGGGCCGGGATCCATGGGTGGACGGACACCAGCATCATCGGGCGGCGGGCCTCCCATGGGTGCGTGCGGATGCGCCCGACCGACTTCTCCCAGCTCCTGCACACCGTGCCGCTGGGGACCCCGGTCGACATCCTGACCTAGTGCGCCTGTGATCGGCGGGCGTGCGCCGGAGCCGCCGGCCACTTGCTATGGCGCCGGTTCTATGGCGCCGGTAGGGCTTTCCCGATGACCGCGAAAGCGTCGGACGCCGGCTGTTCGGTCTCGAAGGCGGAGATATCGCCCAGGCGGTAGTCGTGGATCGGACCGTAGCCGCCCGAGAAGAGGATATGGCCCCCATCCGGGGTCCAGGCAACCTGGCCAGACACAGTTTTGCCCGGGATGAGCGACGACTGCGGGACCAGCACGGGCACCCAGCTGCCCCGTGGGTTGCGGGTGAGGAGGGCCAGGCGCGCCCCGGGTGCGTTGTTGACCGGGTCGTAGACGAGGGCGGCCAGTAGATTCGCGTTCACCGGGTCGAAGGCGCCGACCCCCAGGTACCCGGCGTAGCCGGGTGGTGCCGCGACCAGTGACCCCTGCCCGGTGGCGGCGTCGGTGATGTGCAGCGGGCATTCGGCGTGGGCGTCGCAGTTGGCGGCGTCCAGCCAGGCGAACTGCGTGCCGGAGACCGCAATCACCGACGAGGCGTTGCCATAGCTTGCCACCATGGCCGACTGGCCGAGGCCGCGGGCGGAGTCCCACAGCTGGAGCGTGTTTGCCTTGAGTACCAGGTAGAAGCCGTCGGAGAGGAGTGCGACGGGCGTATAGGCCGGGGGGAAGGGGATCGCCGCCGAGCTGGTGGCAGTACCGGTCACAGCCAGCGTGCGGACCGTAGCGGGCGAGCTGCCCGAGCCGGGAGTGTAGGCCCCGACGGTGTCGTCGATCTCGGAGGGGAAGACCGTGGCCGCCGTCCCCAGGAGGGCCGGGGCGGCGCCGGGCGGGGAGCCCACCCGGAAGGCCTGCCCGTCGGCCACCAGTGCCACCGACTGGCCGGACTCGATGGGCAGTTGCGGGTACACCGAGGCGGTGAAATTGGGGATGGTCCGGCGGGGCGACAGGTCGCCGAAGGGGGCCACCGTGACGGCACCCGTCGGCCCAACTGACACCAGGCTGTAGCCGGCCAGGTCGGAGATCACTGCGCCCTGGGCCGGAAGCGACGTGCGGGTGCCTTTGACCTTGGTGTGCTTGGGAGTGTGGTGCGGGTAAGCGAGGACGGCAGCCAGCAGAAGCACCGCCACGGCAACGATGACGAGGACGGGCGAGCGCCCCAGCAGGGCCAGGAGGCCAAATCGCCTCGCCGGCTTCGCATCACGGTCTCCGATGTCCGGCGCGCTCCGCACCGCCTCCGGGGCGCGGGACATGACGGCGGGCCTGGGAGCTGGGGCCGCCCCTGGCGTGGGTGTCGGGGCCGGGGGCGGCACCTCGGACGGCGGCACCCGGGACGTGCGAGTGCGCTGGCGGGCAGGGCGAACCCAGGCTTGTTCAGCGTGCTCCTTCGGTGGGGCCTTCGGCTCTGACCTCGGCTCTGACCTCGGCTCAGTTTTCGGCTCGGATTTCGGGAGCGGGACGTGGGGCGCCTGCGGCGCGGCCCGGAGGGGCGGACCGGCGAAGCGAGCAGGGCCCCACAGGCTCTCGTGGAGCGGGGGCGACGCGCGCTCGTCCGCCGGGGCGGGGGCGGCGCCTGCCAGGGTGAGGCTTACGGCTCCGGAGGGGGGCGCCGGGATGAGCGGCGCAGCCTCCTGAGCTTCTGCCTCCGGCGCTTGGGTTCCGGCGTGCCGGTACTCGATAGTGCCTGCCCCGGAGATACCGGTTGCTGGCGCTGAGGGCTGCGAGATGCGGTCATCGGGAGTGTGGCCGTTTGCTGCTTGACCGTTTGCTGCTTGACCGTTGCCTGCTTGACCGTTGGCCGCTTGACCGTCGGGAGTGTGGCCGTCCCCAGCGTGTGCCCCGCCAGGGATGGCGCTCGGCCGTTCCGGCTCCCCCGCCCGCTGACTGTCTGCGGCCTCCGGGGCCTTGCCCAGCCCGGCGGGATCACCCGTAGCCCCAGCCTCGGGCGGGGCGGCTGGGGGCGGCTGGAAGGCGGCCCCCGCGGGGGAGGGCTCCTGCAGAGTCCGGAGCCCCCCGGACGGGAGGGCTTCGGGCGCTCCAAGGGTGGCCACGGAAGGCATCGCCACCGCCGCCGGCGCGGCCGTGGCCGCTGAGGCGGGTGCTTCGGGCTGCGGCGTGGGTGTGGGTGGAGCCACCGTGGTGCGCCCGAACATCGAGCTGGCGGGCCGGGTGGGGGGCGGGCCGGATGAGCCGTCGACGGAAGGCGCCCAGGACGGAGGCAGCGAAGGCGGTCCGTATGGGCGCCCTCCGCCGGGCGCCGCCGGGCCGGACATGCGGCCAAAGGGGCCACCGGCAGCTTCGGACTCGGGTGCCGAAGCTCCCGGGGAATCCGTGCCCGGCGTGGGATCCGGCGTCGGGGCTGGTTCGATCCGCCGGGCGAAGGGCCAGCCGGGCGGCAGCGCGGCGGCGGCTGGCACTGCCTCGGGCTCGGGTGCTTGCTCCTCGGACGGGGGCGCAAGCTCCACGTGGGGATCGTGGGGATCGTGGGGATCGTGGGGCTCGGTTGGCGCCCCCGGTTGGTCGGCCGGCATCGCCACCGTCTCGGCCTGCGTCCCAGGTGCTTCGGTTGGGGACGGCTCGTGACCCGCACCCGCCCCGGGCAGGGACTCAGGATCGGGAATCCCGGATCCGGGTATGCCAAGAGCGCCAGGCCCGGCTTCGGTCGGGTCGACGACCTCAGGCCCGACGGCGGTGGGCCCGGCCTCTTCTGGCTCGGGCTCCGAGGCGGAGGGGACGGCGCGCGGCATCGGCGGCACCGGGGGAGGAAGCACGTCGGGGTACTCGACGGCCTCCTCGATGCCGGAGCCGCACACGACGCAGCGGGCCGCCCAAGGGGACACCTCGGCCCCGCAGGGACCACAACGGAGCATACGGCCCTAGTTTCGCGTCTCGATGGCCTCTTGCGCAGGCACCACCGGGAGATACTGCCAGCCGGACGGCGGTGGGGTACCTCAGACCGTCCAAATAAGGCAGATGAATAGGAAATGCTTGCTCGGGGTAGTAGCTTGTTCAGCGTGAATCAGATTGGCGGATGACCCGGGGTGAGGGAGGCATGATGGCCAGGCACGCGGCCCGCAGGCAGTTCGGACCAGACCTGCAGCGGCGGCTGGCAGCTGCGACCGCGGTGCTCGTCCTCGCGACGCTCGGGGCCGTGGGCCTGGGAGGTGTCCTGCCCGCGGCCGGTCAGTCGGTCAACGGGGCGGCGCTGGGCATCGGTCCCACCTTCCCCATCACCGCAACCGTCGGGAGCACCAACGTGCTGGCCTTCATCAAGCTCATCAACGTCTCCGACCCCCAGGACGGCAACATCACCATCCCGGCGAACGGCATCACGCTCACCCCGGCGTGCGGTGTGCTGCCCACGGGCGCCACGCCCCCGTGCCCGGCGGCGTCTGCCGACCCCGGCGTGTTCGGCCTCAGCGCCGTGGCAAACGGAGCGCCCGGCACCCAGTGCGCCGGGCAGGTCTACACCATCTCGCCCACCGACCCGGCCACCGGTGAGGTGCGGTTCCTGGGAGCGGCCATCACCCTGACCGCCACCAATGCGACCACCGGGGTTGGCGGCGCCTGCGTCCTGCTGTTCTCGGTGAACGTGCTCCGGACCCCGGCCCATGATGCCGACCCGAATGCGGCCGGCATCCAGACCTACCAGCTAGCCAACGCCGGCGGATGGCACACCGACTTGAACAACAGCGCCTCGTGCTGCGGGTCCAGCCACACGACCGTGTTCCCGGTCAGCCTTGGGATCAACACTCAGATGTCGCCCACCGTGACCCTCGGCAAGCCCATCAGCGACACCGCGACCCTCACGGGCGGGATCTCGCCCACCGGCACCGTGGGCTTCGCCATCTACTCGCCGCGCGACACCAACTGCGCCGGGCCACCGGTGTTCACCTCGACCGTCCCGGTGACGGGCACGGGCACCTACAACTCCGGCCCGTTCACGCCCACCGCCACCGGTGTCTACCGCAGCGTGGCGACCTACAGCGGGGATACCCGCAACGCACCCGCCACCGCACCGTGCAACGCCCAGGGCGAGTCCGTGGCGGTCAGCTCGCCGCTGGCCCTGTCGACCACCAAAGCACCCATCCTCCCGGTCACCGGCCCCGACGTGCCGGTACTGCCGCTGGGTGCGCTGGCGGTGCTGTTCCTGGCGGGCGGGGCGTTCGCGCTCTGGTACGACAGCGAGCGGGGCCGGCACAGCATCCCGGGCAGGTAGGCGCACGCCGGGCCCCGGATCCGCCTGACGGAGGATCCCGAACCGAGGATCCCGAAGGAAACTTGTGGATTGCGCCGCCATAGTGGCGGCTGTTTCCACAAGTTTCTGTCGAGGATTGTTCACCGGTGTTGCTCACCGGAGCGGGGAACCCCGGAAATGGAACCGGACCCCCGAAGGGGTCCGGTTTGAAGCTTCGGCAGGAGAGCGGCTAGGCGTCCGTGCCCGTGCCCGCCAATTCCATCGGGGGCGACTCGGGTGCGGCCGGCCGGGGCTCGGCCTTGAAGATGAGCTTGCGCTTGCCTTCGTTGTCCGGGTCGTCGCCAGCGTCCACCAGGATGGTCTGCCCGGCGCCGAACTCCTTCCACAGGATCTTCTCCGAGATCGGGTCCTCGACCAGGCGCTGGATGGCACGGCGCAGCGGCCGGGCACCGAGGGACGGGTCGTAGCCCTGCTCGGCGAGGTGGTCCTTGGCGGCATCGGTCAGCTCGATCGAGACGTCCTGGCTCTCCAGCTGGCTCTGCACCCGCTTCATCATGAGGTCCACGATGTCCTTGACGTTGGCCCGGGACAGCTCCCGGAACACGATGACCTCGTCGATGCGGTTCAGGAACTCGGGGCGGAAGCTGTGCTTCAGCTCCTGCATGACCTTTTCCTTCATCCGCTCGTAGGTCACCTCGTCGTTGGTGGGGGCGAAGCCGAGCGACGCCTTGCGCAGCGAGTGCGTGCCCAGGTTGGAGGTCATGATGATCACGGTGTTCTTGAAGTCCACCGTGTGGCCCTGGGCGTCGGTCAACCGCCCGTCCTCCAGGATCTGGAGCAGGGTGTTGAAGACGTCCGGATGGGCCTTCTCGATCTCGTCGAAGAGCACCACGGAGAAGGGCCGGCGGCGCACTGCCTCGGTGAGCTGGCCGCCCTCGTCGTAGCCGACGTAGCCCGGCGGCGAGCCGATCAGCCGGCTGACCGTGTGCTTCTCCATGTATTCCGACATGTCCAGCTGGATCAGGGCGTCCTCGTCACCGAACAGGAACGACGCCAGCGCCTTGGAGAGCTCGGTCTTTCCGACGCCCGACGGCCCCAGGAAGATGAACGAGCCCGAGGGTCGCTTGGGGTCCTTGAGGCCCGCCCGGGTCCGGCGGATGGACTGCGACACCGACCGCACGGCGGGGTCCTGGTCCACGATGCGCTGGTGGAGCTCCTCTTCCATGCGGATGAGCTTGGCGGTCTCCTCCTCGGTCAGCTTGTAGACCGGGATGCCCGTCCACGTCGAGAGCACGGCGGCGATCTCCTCCTCGTCCACCTGGGCCAGCACCTGGCCCTCGGAGTCACGCCACTCGGCCTGCTTGACGTCCCGCTCGGCCATGAGCTGCTTCTCCTGGTCCCGGAGCCGGGCAGCCCGCTCGTAGTCCTGGGCCTCGATAGCGGCTTCCTTGCGGACCCGCACCTCGGCGATCTTCTCGTCCACCTCCCGCAGGTCGGGCGGGGCGGTCATCCGGCGGATACGCAGCCGGGAGCCGGCCTCGTCGATGAGGTCGATGGCCTTGTCCGGCAGGTACCGGTCCGAGATGTAGCGGTCGGCCAGGTTGGCCGCGGCCACCACTGCCTGGTCGGTGATCTGGACCCGGTGGTGGGCCTCGTAGCGGTCCCGCAGGCCCTTCAGGATCTCGATGGTGTGGGCGACGGTCGGCTCCTTCACCGTGATCGGCTGGAACCGGCGCTCGAGGGCCGCATCCTTCTCCAGGTGCTTGCGGTACTCGTCGAGGGTGGTGGCACCGATGGTCTGCAGCTCGCCCCGGGCCAGCATCGGCTTCAGGATCGAGGCGGCGTCGATGGCTCCCTCGGCGGCGCCGGCACCCACCAGGGTGTGCAGCTCGTCGATGAACAGGATGATGTCGCCCCGGGTGCGGATCTCCTTGAGCACCTTCTTCAGCCGCTCCTCGAAGTCGCCCCGGTAGCGGGACCCGGCCACCAGGGCGCCCAGGTCCAGCGTGTAGATCTGCTTGTTGGTGAGCGTCTCGGGCACTTCGCCCTTCACGATGCGCTGGGCCAGGCCCTCGACGATGGCGGTCTTGCCGACGCCGGGCTCGCCGATGAGGACGGGGTTGTTCTTCGTCCGCCGGGACAGCACCTGCATGACCCGCTCGATCTCCTTCTCCCGCCCGATGACCGGGTCCAGCTTGTTGCCGGACGCCAGGGCGGTGAGGTTACGGCCGAACTGGTCCAGGATCGGCGAGCCGCTGGGGGTGGCCTGCTCGCCCGAGCGGGGCTCCTGGGTGGAGCCGTAGCCCGACAGGAGCTGGATGACCTGCTGGCGGACCCGCCCCAGGTCGGCACCCAGCTTCTGGAGCACCTGGGCGGCGACGCCCTCGCCCTCGCGGATCAGGCCGAGCAGGATGTGCTCGGTGCCGATGTAGTTGTGGCCCAGCTGCAGGGCCTCCCGCAGCGAGAGCTCGAGGACCTTCTTGGCCCGGGGCGTGAAGGGAATGTGGCCCTGGGGAGAGGACGAGCCGGTGCCGATGATCTCCTCGACCTGCTGGCGCACAGCCTCCAGCGAGATGCCCAGGGACTCCAGTGCCTTGGCGGCGACGCCCTCGCCTTCGGAGATTAGGCCGAGCAGGATGTGCTCGGTGCCGATGTAGTTGTGGTTGAGCAGTCGCGCTTCCTCTTGAGCAAGAACAACCACTCGCCGAGCCCGATCTGTGAAGCGCTCAAACATGGCTACCTTCCTTTAAGACTGGGCCGACGGACGGTGCTAGGCCCTGGGTGGCGGGGCCCCTCCCCCAGGAGCCCATTATACGGAGGGGCCCTGTGGGAACTCAGATCCGACAGCCAGCGCTCAAGTTGTGCCCGCCGCAGGCCTCTCCGTAACCTCCTCAACCCTCCGGCTCGCACATCTATTCCCCCCAGCGGTTCCCGTTGGGGGCCTTCTCCTCCACTTATCGGGTGATCCCCGCCGAAGCTGGAGGGGTCCGGGGGGCCCGCGGTGCCCGGGTGGGGTTAGGATTTCCCAATGCCGACGGAGATCGTCGTCGAGGCAGAAGACCGCCCCGGGATGGTGGCGGCCCTGGGCGAACTGCTCGGCCGGGCGCAGGTCAACATCGTGGCCGCCGCCGCCTTCACCTTCGAGCGTCAGGGCTACATCCACCTGGTCCTGGACCACGCCGACCGGGCCATCGAGGCACTCTCCGAGGAGGGCTGGGCGATCCGCAAGGTGCAGGAGGTCATGACCGTCACCCTCGAGGACCAGCCCGGCGAGCTGGGCAGGTTCGCCCGGCGGTTGGCGGACTCCGGCATCAACATCACCAGCCTGTACATCTCCGGTGGGCAGCGGGGCGACAAGGACCTGGTGGTGGGGGTGGACGACCTGCGGGGCGCCCGCGGGCGGGCGTGAGTGGGGTGACCGCCGGCCGGCGGACGCCGCCAGAGCGGCGCTGATTACTTCTTTCCCCCTAGCGTCGTTGGTCGTCTAACCACGTCCCTCCCAAGGGAGATTCGGTGTACGATCGGCGGCGGGTGAACTAGCGGAGGGAGGAGTTTCCATGCCAATCGTAGCGACTCAGACGCTTCCGGACGGGACAACCCGGGAGCAGATTCAAGCGGTGGCGGCCAAGATCGTGGCGGGGGGCGCGCCCACGGGCTGCATCTCGCACACCATTTATGAAGAGGGCGGGAAATTCCGGGTGGTGGACGTGTGGGCGAGCGAGGCGGATCTGAACGCCTTCGCGCAGGACCGGCTCATCCCGACCATCGTGGAGATGGCCCAGGCGATGGGCATGGACCCGAGCCAGCTCCCGCAGGCCGAGCCGCCGTCGATCTACGAGGCGGTCGACTACTTCCCACAGGGCCAGTGAGGGCCCGCGTCAGTCCTCCGGGCGCAGGGCCGGGAAGAGGATGACGTCCCGGATCGAGTGGCTGTCGGTGAGGATCATCGCCAGGCGGTCCACGCCCAACCCCAGGCCCCCGGCGGGCGGCATCCCGTACTCGAGCGCAGCCAGGTAGTCCTCGTCCAGGCGGTGGGCCTCGTCGGCCGGCCCGGCCCGGCCCTCCGCCTGGGCGACGAACGCCGCCCGCTGGATATCGGGATCGTTGAGCTCCGAGTAGGCAGGGGCAATCTCCATGCCGGCGATCACCAGCTCCAGGTGCTCGGTGAAGCGCGGGTCCGTGCGGTGCGGGCGGGCAAGCGGGGAGACCTCCCGGGGGAAGTCCATGACGAAGGTGGGCTGGATGAGGGTGTGCTCCACCTTCTTCTCGTAGATCTCCACCAGGCGCTTGCCCCAGCCCCAGGCCGGGTCGAGCGAGATGCCGAGGCGCTCGCAGTCGGCGATGAGGTCACCGTCGGGGTCGGCCCCCGCCTCCCGGACCAGCTCCACGAGGCGGGCGCGGCGGTAGGGGGCTTCCAGATCGATGCCCTCCCCGAAGAACACCGTCGTCTGGCCGGTGACCGCCACCGCCAGCCGGCTGATGAGCCGCTCGAGCAGCGCCGCCATGTCGGTGTAGTCGCCGAAGGCCTGGTAGGCCTCCAGCATGGTGAACTCGGGATTGTGCTGGGTGGAGACGCCCTCGTTGCGGAAGTTGCGGTTGATCTCGAAGACCTTCTCCATGCCCCCCACCAGCAGGCGCTTCAGGTACAGCTCCGGAGCGATGCGCAGGTAGAGATCGGCGCCGAGCACCTCGTGGTGGGTGACGAACGGCTTGGCGAGGGCGCCGCCCGGGATCGGGTGCAGCATGGGGGTCTCGACCTCGACGTAGCCTTCCTCGGTGAGGGCCCGGCGCATCTCGGCCACCAAGGTGGTGCGGGCCACGACGATCTCCCGGGCCCGGTCGCTGGTGGCGAGGTCCAGGTACCGGCGCCGGTGGCGGGCCTCCACCCGGGTGATGCCGGTGCGCTTGTCCGGCCACGGCCGCCGGGACGGGGCCAGGATCTCGAAGCCCTCCACCTGGATCGACAGCTCGCCGGTCCGGGTGGCGATCACCTGTCCCCAGGCCCCCACCCAGTCGCCGACGCTCAGCTTCTGGAAGTCGGCGAAGCGCTCGCCGAGCCGGCCCTTGGTGGCGAAGAGCTGGACGGTGCCGGCCCAGTCGGCGATGTCGGCGAAGGCCACCCGGCCCATGTCGCGCACGGTCTGCACCCGCCCGGCCACCCGGTGCTCCTCGCCGGTCTCGCTCCCCGCCGCCAGGCCCCTGTGTCGGGCGACCAGATCGCCCAGGCCGATGGTGCGGTCGAAGCGGTAGGGCAGGGTCTTCTCGCCGGTCTTCTCGCCGGTCGTCTCCTCGGTCATGGCCGGGACTCTACGTTGCGCTCGAAGATGTGGCGCAGGCCCACCAGGGTGAGTTCGGGCTCGAGGCGGATCGCCGTGTGACACGAGGGCAGCACGGCGGCGGCCAGCCCACCGGTGGCCAGCACCGACGTCTGGCCGCCCAGCACCTTGGTCATGCGCTCGACCATGCCGTCCACCATGGCGGCGGTGCCCACGATCACGCCCGAGCGCACCGCCTCGACCGTGGAGCGGCCGATGACACTGGCAGGCGCCACCAGCTCCACCTTCTGGATCTGGGCGGCGACGTCGAAGAGCGCCCCCGCAGAGATCTCCACCCCGGGAACGATCGACCCGCCGACGAACTCACCCCGGTCGTTGACGCAGTCGAAGGTGGTGGCGGTGCCGAAGTCGACGACGATCGCCGGCGCCCCCACCAGCTCCACCGCGGCCACCGCATTGGCGATGCGGTCCGCGCCCACTTCCCGGGGGTGCTCGGTCTTCACCGGCAGCCCGGTGCGGATGCCGGTCTCCACGACCACCGGATCGAAGTGGAAGTAGCGGGCCACCATCTGGCGCAGGGCCGTGGTCTGCGCCGGGACGACGCTGCCGATCACCACCCCGGTCACCTCCCGGGAGAACGACATCCCCACCAGCGTGAGGAACTCCTGGAAGATGAGGGCCAGCTCGTCGGCGGTGCGGGCGGGCTCGGTGGACATCCGCCACTGGGCCACCAGCGCCTCCCGCCGGAACATCCCGATGTGGGTCTGGGTGTTGCCGGTGTCGATCGCCAGCAGCACCCGGTCTAGTCCTCCCGAACCGGGGGAGTGTGAGCGGTTTCGATGTGGGTGTGCGTGATCGGCCGGTTGGCGGCGTCGACCAGCACCACCCGGGGTTGGTGGGCGGCCGCCTCGGCCTCGTCCATCTCGGCGTAGACGGCGAGGATCACCTTGTCGCCGGTGGCGACCAGGCGGGCTGCGGCGCCGTTGACCACGACGGCGCCCGACCCCCGGGGGCCCTCGATGAGGTAGGTGGTCAGCCGGGCGCCGTTGTCCACATCCCACACCGAGACCTGCTCGTAGGGGAGCATGCCGGCGGCGTCCATGAGGTCGCGGTCGAGGCTCAGGCTGCCCTCGTAGTTGACGTTGGCGTCGGTGATGGTGGCCCGGTGCACCTTGCCGAACAGCAGCGTCCGCTTCATTGTGCCCTCGGCGCGGCGCCCGGTGCGGTGCCCGCAGGCTCGGCGGCCACCTCGAGCGCGACGTTGTCGATCAGCCGGGTGCCGCCGAGGTGGGCGGCGGCGGCCAGGATAGCGGGTGCGTCCAGCCGGCCGAGCGGCACGAACCGGGCGGCGTCGAACACCTCGACGTACTGCAGGGTGAACGCGGGCTCGGAGGCGATTTCGTCGGCCACCCGGCGGGTGAGGGCAGCGGCGTCCCGCTCCCCGGCCCGGGCGGCCGACCGGGCGGCGAACAGGCCCCGGGCGAGCGCGGGGGCCGCCCGCCGCTCCTCCCGGGTCAGGTAGGCGTTGCGGCTGGAGCGGGCCAGACCGTCGGGCTCCCGGACCGTCGGGCAGCCGACGACCGCCAGGGGGAGGTCGAGGTCGGCCACCACCTGGCGGATGGTGGCCAGCTGCTGGGCGTCCTTCTCGCCGAAGTACGCCCGGTCCGGGGTGGTGATCGAGAACAGCTTCACGCACACGGTGGCCACGGCGGTGAGGAATCCGGGGCGCCAGCGACCCTCGCCGACCTCACCGATCGGGCCCACCTGCACCGTCGTGGCGGGCACCCCCACCGGGTACATCTCGGCCACGGATGGGGCGAACAGGTAGTCGGCGCCGTCGGCCGCCATGACCGCTGCGTCCGCCTCGAAGCTGCGGGGGTAGCGGTCGAAGTCTTCGCTGGGGCCGAACTGGGTGGGGTTGACGAAAATGGTGCCGACGACGACGTCGTCCCGTTGCCGGGCGGTGCGCAGCAGTGAGCGGTGGCCGTCGTGGAGGGCGCCCATGGTGGGGACCAGCCCGATGCTGCGCCCCAGCCGGCGTTCGGCGGCGAGGTCGGCCCGCAGGGCCGCGATGGCGGTGTGGATCTTCATGGCGCCCGATCCAGTTCCCTTGCTGTAGCGGATACCGGTCGGGCCCAGTATACGAAAGGACCTACGCCATCCAGGCCTGCAGCTGGCGGCGGAGGGCATCGACCTCCTTGCGGTCGTCGTCGGGCCCCCGGGAGGGGGCGCGCAGGTAGGCCCGCCGGGAGGCGTCGATGCCGAAGGGGCGGCCCTGCTCGGGCACCACCAGGATGCGCCAGCTGTCGAGCTTGCTGACCGGGGGGTCGGCCGTGATCGCCCGCACTGCCGCCCAGTCGAGCCGGTGGGTGCGCAGGTAGTTCCGCACCGCGAGGCCCTCCTCGCCCGCCGTGCAGCGCACCCGGATGA
Source organism: Actinomycetota bacterium (assembly GCA_035765775.1). Lineage (NCBI taxonomy): Bacteria > Bacillati > Actinomycetota > Actinomycetota bacterium. The sequence goes on from DASTWV010000055.1 coordinate 66,684, forward strand.
CCCGCAGGCACACGAAGGCACCCAGGAGGACCAGCGCCTCCGGCACGAGGGCTCCCCCATGGCGGAATGCGGCCGGGAGGTTCACCAGGGCCAGGAGCCCGAAGGCGACGCCGAAGGCGGCGGCGAACACGCGCTCGCTGCGGGGGCGCTGCAGGGCGACGGGGACCTTCTCGGCCTTCGGCTTCTTCGGCATCAGCTCTCCCAGTCTCGATGCGGTCTCGGGTCAGACCAGCGGGCCGAGGCGGCGCAGACCGCAGGGGTCGGCGCTGGCGAAGGAGCGGAGCGGAGCTCCGGAGGGGAGCACGAGATCGGGGGCGATCTCCAGCAGCGGCACGACGACGAAGGAACGCTCGGTGAGACCGGGGTGCGGGACGGTGAGAGCGGCGCTGGCCACCACCTCGTCGCCGTACAGGAGGAGATCGATGTCGATCTCGCGCGGCCCCCAGTGCTCCCGGTGCTGGCGGCCGAGCTGCTCCTCGACCGCATGGAAGATGCCGAGCAGCTCCGCCGGGGGCAGGGCGGAGTCCACCGCCGCCACCGCGTTCAGATAGTCGGGCTGGGGCGGACCGAGCGGGTCGCTCTCGTAGACCGACGAGACCGCGGCCGCGGGCAACCCCCGGGCGGCGAGGGCCTGGACAGCCGACCTCAGGTATTCCTGCCGGTCGCCCAGGTTGGAGCCCAGCCCGACGTAGACCCGGGTCACCGGGTGCGCACCACCTCGACGGCGATGTCCCGGGCGCCCAGCGCGCGGGCGGCCTGTGGTTTGGCGACCCGCACCACGGCCCGGGTCACACCCGCCTCGGCCAGGACCGCGGCAGCCAGCCGCCCGGCGAGCGTTTCGATCAGGTCGTAGCGCTGCTGGGTGGCCACCGATCTCAGCGTGGCCGCCAGGCGGCTGTAGTCCAAGGCCGCGCTCAGATCGTCGGAGTGGGCGGCGGGGGCCAGGTCGAGCCAGGCCTCGACGTCGATGAGGAACGGCTGGCCCTTGGCCTGCTCCTCCGGGTGGACGCCGTGGAAGGCGAAGACCTCGAGGCCGCGCAGCACCACGCGGTCCGCCGGCGGGGTGGCCTTCCCCACCGAGGCGATGGCCTCGGTCATGCGCACCGCCCGGACGGCAGCCTGCACGTCGTGTACCCGCACCACTGCCGCCCCGTGGGCGACGCACCAGGCGACCACCGCCAGCGTGGCTTCCAGCCGGTCCTCCACACCCAGGCCGAGGGCGGTGCCGATGAACGACTTCCGGGAGGGACCCACCAGCACCGGATAGCCCAGTGCACCGAGGGTCCGCAGGTGATGGAGGAGCGCGAGGTTGTGCTGGAGCGTCTTGCCGAAACCGATGCCGGGGTCGAGGGCGACGCACTCCCGCGGGATGCCGGCGGCCTCGGCGGTGACCGCCCAGCCGGCGAGGGCGGCGGTGACGTCGCTCACCACGTCGCCATAGCGGGGGTGCTCCTGCATGGTGCGGGGCTCACCCAGCATGTGCATGAGGACCACGCCGGCACCGCTGGCTTGGACCAGGGGCGTCATGGCCATGTCGGCCCGGAGGGCGGAGACGTCGTTGACGATCACCGCTCCGGCCTCGAGGGCTGCCTGCGCCACGGCTGCCTTGGTGGTGTCGATCGAGATCGCCACCGGGGACTGCGCGGCCAGGGCCCGGATCACCGGGACCACCCGGGCCGCCTCCTCCGCCTCACTGACCGGCTCGGCGCCCGGGCGGGTGGACTCACCGCCGACGTCGATGATGTCCGCACCGCCGGCGACCATCGCCAGGGCGTGCTCCACGGCGGCGGCCGGGTCCAGGAACTGGCCCCCGTCGGAGAAGGAGTCGGGCGTGACGTTGAGGACGCCCATGATGAGCGTGCGCTCGCCGGTGGGGAGCAGGCGGTCCCCGCAGCGCCAGCCGCTCACCGGCCGGCGATCAGGCGCATGGCCTCTTCCCGGGTGGCGGCGCTGGTGCGCAGGGCGCCCCGGACCACCGAGGTCACCATGGTGGCCCCGGGCTTGCGCACCCCGCGGATGGCCATGCACAGGTGCTCCGCCTCCACCACCACGATGACGCCCCGGGGTTCCAAGCGGGTGGCGAGGGCGTCGGCGATCTGCACGGTCAGGCGTTCCTGCACCTGCGGGCGGCGGGCGGCGACCTCCACCACCCGGGCGAGCTTGGACAGCCCGGTGATCTGCCCCCGGGCGTTGGGCACGTAGCCGACGTGCGCCCGCCCGAGGAAGGGGAGCAGGTGGTGCTCGCAGAACGAGACCAGCGGGATGTCCCGGAGCAGGATCAGCTCGTCGTATTCCGAGACGAAGCTGACATCCAGCTCGGCGGCGGGATCCGAGCCGATGCCCGAGAAGACCTCCTGGTACATGCGGGCGACCCGGGCGGGGGTCTCGAGGAGATCCGGCCGGCCGGCGTCCTCCCCGATGGCGGTGAGGAGGGTCCGGACGGCGGCCTCGATGCTGGGCTGGTCCACTGTGCTATCCGCGAGCCGGCGTGCGGCTGCCGCCCTCAGGCGTCCTCGAAGAGGACCCGGTTCAGCTTGCGAACCGTGTAGGAGGTCCACACCTTGTGGCGCCAGTACACGTCGGTCTCGACGATCGCCCGGGCGGCATCCTCGCTCCCGACTGCCAGCACCAGCAGCGAGGCGCTCAGGTCCTCGAAGGCGCCGCCCAGCACCAGGGCGCCCTCGTCGCTCAGCATCGCCAGGCGGGTGAGGTGGGCCTCCCGGTGGGGGGCGCGCTTGGTGGCGGCGTCCGGGGCGTAGGTGGCCTCCACGGCGAAGCAGGCCTCAATGGCGGCACCGTGGCGCAGGTCGGCGGGCATGGGCCCGATTCTGCCACGGGCATGCCTGCAGCCTCGCCCGGCAACCGGTTGAATAGGGCGATCGGGGGGCAGGATCGGCCATGTCTGGCTGGGAAGGAGCTTTTGGATGGGCAACGCCGTGGTGCACTTCAACATCAGCGGCCCCGAGCCGTACGAGCTGGAGCGCTTCTACACCAGCCTCTTCGGCTGGGCCCTCGACGACACCGGCATGGACTATGCCCTGGTGGACACCCAGGCGGGGCACGGGATCAACGGCGGCATCGGCCCGTCGGGCGACGCACCCGCGGGGGTGACGATCTACGTCGCGGTGGACGATCTGGTGGCCACCATGGGCACCGCGGTCGGCCTGGGGGCATCGGTGGTGCTGGAACCCTTCGAGCTCCCCGGGGTCGTCTCCCTGGCGATGTTCGTGGACCCCTGGGGCCACCCGATCGGCCTGGTGGGCCCCCGGCCGGATGGCAGTAAGGCTCCCGAGCCCTCCCCGGGCGAGGGCCTGGGCGTGTCCTGGTTCGAGATCATGGGCCCGGACACCGACGCCCAGGCGGCGTTCTACCGCGATCTCTTCGGCTGGGAGATCGAGAGGTTCCCCGGCGCACCGATCGACTACCGGGAGGTGCACACCAACGCCGGGGGCATCAACGGCGGCATGGGCACCCCGCCGGCGGGGCCCGCCTACCAGACGGTGTACGTCTCCTCGCCCGACGTGGGGGCCACGCTGGCCAGGGCTGAGGAGCTGGGCGCCAAGACGCTCATGGGGCCCGAGACGATGCCGGGTGGGCCGGAGGTGGCCATGTTCCAGGACCCCCACGGCAACGTCTTCGGACTTTTCCGGGCGAACCCCGGGTAGCCCCGGCGCCCCGAGGCCCCAAGGCGCAGAGAACCAAAAGCGGCCCCCCGGAGGGGGCCGCTTGCCTGCTTGGGGTTGGTCAGGCCGGCGCCGGCTCCGGGCCGCGACGGGGCTGCGGGCGGGGAGCGGGGCGGGGGGGTTCCAGGCCCGGCTTCTCGGTGGCGATCGCCGCCGCGGCGGCGTCCGGGAGCAGCTTGCGCCGGGGCAGCGGCAGGGTCTCGCCCCGGGCCACCCGCTTCGGCACGTTGCCGAAGATCTCCTCGACCTCGTTCTTCTCGATGGTTTCCTTGTCGAGCAGGACCTCCACCATGCGGTCGAGGTTGGCCCGGTAGGTGGTGAGGATCTCGAGGGCCTCGTCGTGCGCCTCGTCCACCAGCCGGCGGATCTCGGCGTCGATCTCGGCGGCGACGTGATCGGAGTAGTCCGGGTGCGCCGAGAGGTCCCGGCCGAGGAAGGGCTGGTCCACCTTCTCGCCCAGCGCCACCGGGCCGAGGGTCTCGCTCATGCCCCACTCGCAGACCATCTTGCGGGCGGTCTTGGTGGCCCGCTCCAGGTCGTCCGAGGCGCCCGTGGTGGGGTCCTGGAAGACGATCTCCTCCGCCACCCGGCCGCCGAGGAACATGGCCAGCTGGTCGATGAGCTCGGAGCGGGAGATGAGGAAGCGGTCCTCCGCCGGCAGGGTGAGGGTCCAGCCCAGCGCCCGGCCCCGGCTGATGATCGAGACCTTGTGCACCGGGTCGGCGTTGGGCAGCGCCCAGCCCACCAGGGCGTGGCCCGACTCGTGGTAGGCGATGATCACCTTCTCCTTGTCGGAGATCACCCGGGACTTGCGCTGCGGCCCGGCGATCACCCGGTCGATGGCCTCTTCCATCTCGTCCATCGTGATGTCGGTGCGGTTGCGTCGGGCAGACAGGAGGGCGGCCTCGTTGACCACGTTGGCCAGGTCGGCGCCGGTGAAGCCGGGCGTGCGCTTGGCGACGGTGTCCAGGGCGACGTCGTCGGCGAGGGGCTTGCCCCGGGCGTGCACTTTGAGGATGGACTCCCGGCCCTTGAGGTCCGGCCGGTCGATGACCACCTGGCGGTCGAAGCGGCCCGGGCGCAGCAGGGCGGGGTCCAGGATGTCGGGCCGGTTGGTGGCCGCCATCAGGATGACGCCGGTGCGCACGTCAAAGCCGTCCATCTCCACCAGGAGCTGGTTCAGGGTCTGCTCCCGCTCGTCGTGGCCGCCGCCGAGGCCGGCGCCACGATGGCGCCCGACGGCGTCGATCTCGTCCACGAAGACGATGGCGGGGGCGCTGGCCTTGGCCTGCTCGAAGAGGTCCCGCACCCGGGCGGCACCGACACCGACGAACATCTCGACGAAGTCCGAGCCCGAGATCGAGAAGAAGGGCACGCCCGCCTCCCCGGCCACCGCCCGGGCGAGCAGCGTCTTGCCAGTGCCCGGCGGGCCGAACAGTAGGACGCCCTTGGGGATCTTGGCGCCCATCTGCTGGAACTTGGCGGGGCTCTCCAGGAACTCCTTGATCTCTTCCAGCTCCTCGACGGCCTCATCGACGCCGGCGACGTCCTGGAACGTGATCTTGGGCTGGTCCTTGGTGACCATCTTGGCCTTGGCCTTGCCGAACGACATGACCCGGTTGCCGCCCCCCTGCATCTGCTGCATCAGGAAGAAGAAGATCCCGATGATGATCAGGAAGGGCAGGAAGCTGGTCAGCAGGCTGACCCAGACCGACTCGTTCTGCGGGTTGACGTCCACGCTGGCGCCCGGGGTCTGGGCGAGGAAGGTGTCCAGGCCGGTGGTGGACAGGTAGTCGCTCTTGAACTTCGTGCCGTCGGTCAGCGTGCCCTGGAGGGTGCCGTCCTTCTTCTCGACGGTGAGGTTCTTGACCTGGCCCGCGGCGTAGTCAGTTCTGAACTGCGCGTAGGTGATCTTCTTGACGCCAACCCCGCGGCTGATGAACGCCGCCACAGCCCAAATGACCGCGATCAGGATGATGAAGTAGAAAATAGGGCTCCGAACGAGCTTTTTCACGGCACGCCCAATCTAGCACGGCCCCAAATGGCACTCTGCGGGGCCTGTTCTGGATAGAGGGGGATCTCCTACCTTACCGTGTCGTTGTCGTCCCGTTCCGACGGCGCCTTGAGTAGCCCGAGTTCTGTAGTCCCCTATTAGGGGGAGGCCGGGTTAGGGCGAGGCCGGCCCGTCGCGCAGCACCGCCACGTAGGGGAGGTTGCGGTAGCGCTGCAGGTAGTCGAGCCCGTAGCCGACCACGAACACCGGTGGGATCTCGAAGCCTTCGTAGCGCACGTCGAGGGGCACCTTCTGGATCCCGGCCTTGCGCATGAGGGCGCACACCTCCAGGCTGGCCGGCTTGCGGGTGGACAGGTACTTCAGCAGGTACTTGAGGGTCAACCCGGAGTCGATGATGTCCTCCACCAGCAGGACGTGGCGCCCCGAGATCTCGAAGTCGAGGTCCTTCAGGATGCGCACCACACCCGAGGTGCGGGTGGCCGAACCGTAGCTGGAGACCGCCATGAAGTCGAACTCGAGGGGGAGTTCGATGCGCCGGGCGAGGTCGCTCATCAGGATGAACGCCCCCTTCAGGACCCCCACCAGAACGAGCCCCCGGTCCCGGTAGTCCTCGGTGATCCGCTTGGCGATCTCCGCGATCCGGGACTGGATGTCGTCCTCGGTGAGGAGGATCTCGCCCAGCTCCGTGGTATCGCCGTTCAGAAGCTCACCTCCCCCGAGAGCGGCCAATGCTACGGACAAGATGCCCGTCGTTCAAAAGAGGGAAAACCTGGATGCGAAGGCCGGCGCGGGAGGCGGTGGTGAGGGCGAAGCCCTCGGCGACCCGCTGGCCGCCCGCCCAGATTAATCGGTCGCCGCAGATCAGGAGGGGCAGCCGGTCCCGGAGGGCGCGGGGGACCCTGGCGTCCACCCACATGTCCTGCACCTTGCGCTCACCGCTCCCCCCGGCGGGCCGGTAGCGGTCACCGGGACGCCGGCTGCGCACGGCGAGGGGGCCGTCGAGGGCGGCGGCGTCCAGGAGCAGGTCCCACCCCGGGGCGGGGCCGTGGGGCGGCGGCGGATCGACGCGGTCGGCCTGGACGTCGAGGCCCCAGCCCGGGGCCGTCGTGCGGCCAGGGACGTTGAGGGGCAACGGGTCTGGGGCCGGCGGCGGGGGCGGCATGCCGAGGAGGAGGGCGTCGCCCTCCAGCCACGCCCGGCGGCCGCCCGGCAGGGCGAGGGGGCCGCGCCCGGCGATGACGAGGCCGGTCCAGAGGCAATCGATGAGACGGGCGGTGAGGCCCAGGTCCGAAGCCCGCCCCCGGGCCTCGGCCATTGCCCGGCCCCGGGCCGCGGCCATTGCCCGGTCCAGGGCCTGCTCCACCGCCTGGCGGAGGACCGCCCGGCCGAGGTGCGGGCCGAGGGCGGTAAGGGCCGGGCGGTCGACGCACAGGCCCCCGGCCACCGGCAGGGCGAGGGCTGCCAGGGCCACCTCGGCCTCCGTGTCGAGCTGTGCCTTCCGGGCCCGGGTTTCCCCCGCCCGGCGGGCGAGGGCCTCGATGCCGGCGTCGCCCAGCCCGGGCAGCACTGTGGCCCGCAGCCGGTTGCGGGTGAACCGTTGGTCGCTGTTGGTGGGGTCGGTCAGGACCGGGAGGCCCCGCTGGGCGCAGAAGGCATGGGTCTCGGCCCGGCGGACCCGGAGGAACGGCCGGACGATGCTCCCGCCGGCGGTGGTGCGCCGGGGCGGGATGCCCAGTGGCGTGCCCCCCCGGTCGAGCCGGAGCAGGACGGTCTCGGCGTCGTCGTCCAGCGTGTGGCCGGTGGCGATGGCACGGGCGCCGGCGTCATGGGCGAGGCCGGCGAGGGCGGCGTACCGGGCGGCCCGGGCCTGGGCTTCGGTGGTTGGCGGCGGATCCAGGAGCCTGACATCGGACGGGATGCCCAGGCGGGCGGCGGTCTGGGCAGCGTGGAGGGCGTCACTGGCCGAGCCGGGGCGCATGGCATGGTCCACATGGCCGGCGACGACGTCGTAGCCCAGCTCGTGGAGCACCACCAGCAGGGCGGTGGAGTCCGGCCCCCCGCTGAAGGCAACCAGCACCCGCTGCCCGGGCACGAGAAGCCCCTCGGCGGCGACAAAGTCGGCGGTCCGGCCTTCGAGAGAGCCTGTGGAACTTCTGTGAGTGGTGAGGCCCGGCGAGCGTCCCGGCGCACTCACAGACGTGCCCGCAGCCCTCAGGGCGCCACTCTCGCCAGCCACAGCGCCGGCTCGCGGAGCTCCGCCAGGTCCGGCAGGTTGCCCGCCTCGGCGAAGGCGGCCCGCACGCCGTCCCGGCCCCCGACGGCGTGGACGGCCTCGAAGAAGCGCTGGCCCTCGTCGTACTGCAGCTTCTTCATGTCGAGGCCGAGGACCCGCCGCAGGATCCGGCCCAGCGGCCCGTCCAGCGACGCCCCGGACAGGCTGCGGCGCATGCGGGGCTGCGTTGGGATGTGGTCCACCGCCACCCGGTCCATCACGAAGTTGCCGTGGCCCTCCACCACCGACATGAGGGCCTGGAGGCGGTCAAAGATCTCCCGCTGGTGCTCATCGAGGAGGCGGATGCCCACCGGGGTGGGGTCGTCGGGGTCCGCCCGGCGCATCTTCATCACCCGGTCCAGGAGCATGAGCGGCTGGAGCTCGAGCGAATCGACCAGCGAGCGGACGAGGCCGGTGAAGTAGCCCCGCAGCCAGACGTTGCCCTCGAACTGCGCCCGGTGGGCCAGCTCGTGGGTGGCGACCCAGAGGCGGAAGTCGTGCGGCAGGAATCCGAAGCGGTGCTCGATGAGCACGATGTTGGGGCCCACGAACCAGACCTCGCCGGCGTTGGAGAGGTCGAGCTCGTACTGGCCCAGCACCCGCTGCGAGACGAAGCCGAGCACCCCGCCCAGCTGGGCGCCGAGGGCCGAGCCGTACGCCCGGCGGGCGAGGCCGGCAGGCGAGCCCACCGGCGGGGTCGGGATCCGGGCCTCGACCCGCTCCAGCAGCGGCGAGAGCAGGCGCACGGTGGAGGCGATGTTGGCCTCCGCCCATTCGGCCCGGCTCATGACCCGGGCGTGGGCCGGGGTGGCAGGGGCGAAGCCGGCTTCCTCGGCCACCAGGGGTTCGGCCTCCGCCACCCGGGCGGCGAAGTCGGCGGCGAGGCCTTCGACCAGGTAGGACCCGGCGATGGGGTCGACCGCGAACCGCTGGGCGACCCTGACCGCCACCCCCGTCTCCACCAAGCCCGTGCTCATGGTCTTGCTCATAGCGTTGCTCCCGGTTGGCTCACCAGCCCGATCGCTGGCCTGTGGATGGCTGGTCTTCCAGTGTGCGCCGGTTTGATGTACCCGGCACCGATCCTTTCCACCACCACCACTGCGGAGAGGCGCCACCGAGCGCCAGAAAGTACCTTCGGGCACCCTATAGCACCCTCTAACACTCACAGACTGTCAACAGCGTTGAAGTAGGGGTCGAAGCCCAAACTTCAGCGAAGGCCCGATGTGATGGTTGCCCCTTTAGGCAGATTATCGCCCTCCGAGGTAATCTCTGAGTGCTCAGTCTCCCATAGCACCCCCTAACACTCACAGATCGCCGACAGCCGTCGGCGTGGGCCTAGCGGCTCACCACCAGCGGGTGCCCTCGGGCGTATCCGCCACCTCCACCCCCAGGCTGGGCACCTCCTGCCGCGGGCGGTCCGCCCGAGCGGCAGTTCGTCCCCCGGCGCCGCTTCCCGGTCCAGGTCGCCCGCTGGCCCTCGATCACATTTCTGCGCGTCTGACCGCACAGCGGTTGATCATGCACAGAACCGTCGGCCAGCAGCCGAGGTGTGGGGGTCAGCTCTTGTCGTTCAGCTTGTTCTTCAGCTTCACGTAGCCCAGCCCCAGGCCGAGCACGAGCAGGACGAGGAGGGCGCCACCGACCTTCGGGAAGTACTTCTGGCTGGGCGGCGGCGTGGGGGCCGTCTGGGGGCTGGGGAGGCCGCTGCCGAAGAAGCTGGGCGACGGGGTAGGCGAAACGCTGGCAGTGACCGTCGGGACCTTGGCACCCGGGCCGCCCGCCACGACGTTGATGGTGCCCACCATGCCGAGGCTGGCGTGGTAGGTGCACTTGTAGGAGATGGTGCCGACGGTGGTGAGCGGCGGCGTGGTGTAGCTGTCTCCGGCGTTGAGGTTGCCGCTGTCGAAGGAGCCATTGTCGGCAGTGGCCGTGTGCGCCGCCTGGCCGGTGTCCTTGAACGTCACCGTCCCACCCTGGGTGACGGTGATGGTATCCGGCGTGAAGACCAGGTTGGAGCCCTGCTCGGTGGCGTCCACCGTGTTGGCGGCGGCGGCCTGCGCCGGTGCGGTCTTGGACCCTTGCCCCTTGGCCAGGGCGGTGCTGGGGACTGCGAATGTCGCGGCGGCCAGGCAGAGACCCAGCATCAGCTTGCGGACCATCAACCCTCCTCGCTCAGATGCGGCTCAGCTGGCCAGCGCCACCGGGCCCACCGGACCTCGCGGCTGGTGGGCCGGGACGAGCGGCATTCTAGTCAAAGAGCGATTCGGGGCGGCGTGCTACGAGAGTTGCTTGGTGCGCCCGCGCAGCCGGGGGATCTTGAACCCGGCGTGGGCGAAGCAGGTGTCGCGGCGGTTGTAGATGGAGAGTTTCGTGGTGCAGTCGGGGATGGAGCAGGTCCGGTCCGCCTCGTAGCGGGTGTTGCGCCGGGGAAGCGCAGAGATCCGGGCCCCCTGGATCGGACCAACCATGGCCACCCACCACCCCTTCCTCTCGCGTGCCTCACGCTGTACCGGCGGACGCGGTACATACGGATGCCGGGGGCAACGCAGATTGGAGGGACGGTATTTCCGGGGTGTTACGGGGCGCGCTCGGAGCCGGGGGAGGGAATCGAACCCTCGACCACTCGCTTACGAAGCGAATGCTCTGCCGCTGAGCTACCCCGGCGGCTCCCCGAAAGTGTAGCGACCCCGCTTGATCCGGACTCCGCGCCGGACTCAGCCCCGCACTCAGCCGCCGAGTGCGGCCGGGGCCAGGAGGGCGGCCTCGACCGCGAGCGACGGGAGGGCGTTCTCGCGGATGGCCCGCTGGGCGCCGAGGGCGTCCTCCGCCAGGCGCAGCCAGGCGGCAGTGGCCCGCCGGGAAGCGGCGGCGGCCAGGTCGGCGAGGCGGTCGGGCGCGCCGACGGCGCTGTCCGGCGCCCCGGCCGAGAGGGCGGCGAGATCCCGGTAGGCCTGGGCCAACCACCCGCAGAAGTCGATCGACACGTCGGTCTCCGCCCGCCGGGCGGCACGCTTGGCCCGCTCGGTGATCCGTTTGCGCACCGCGGCGCTTCCCCGGCCCTTCCCGGGCCCGCCGCCCAGGACCTCCTCCAGCTCGGCCAGCTCGGCGGCCGCCGCCTGCTCCCCGGCCTGGCGGGCGGCCAGCCCGGCGGCCTGCACCCGGCCGGCGGTCTCCAGGGCTCCCCGGACCCCGGCCAGCGGGCTGGCCGTGCCCAGGGCGGCGTCGATGGCGAGCTGGCGGAGTGCGGCAGCCAACGCATCGGTGACCAGGGCCACCGCCCGGGCGGCGTCGCCCCGGCAGGCCCGGACGGCGACGCCCGGATCGGTGTGGCTCGCCTCCCCGGCTCGCTCCCGCACCTGGGCGAGGGCCGCCTCCTCGGGCACGGCGGCCAGCTCGACCAGGCGGCAGCGGCTGAGGATGGTGGGCAGCAGGGGATCCAGCAGCCCGGCGACCAGGACCCAGGTGACCGTGGGGTTCGGCTCCTCGAGGGCCTTCAGGAGGGCGTTCTGGGAGCGCTCGATGATGCGGTCGGCCTCCAGGAGGACGAGGACCCGGCGGGCAGCCTCCATGGGCGAGAGCGCCGCCTGGGCGGTCGCCTCCCGGATGGCTTCGATGGGGTAGGTGTAGCCCTCGGGCTCCAGGATGACGACGTCGGGGTGGATGCCCCGCAGCGCCCGGGAGCACGTGCTGCACGCACCGCACTGGTCCGGGCAGAGGACGGCGGCGGCGAAGACCCGGGCGGCGATCTCGATGCCCGACCCGGGTGGCCCGGTGAGCAGGTAGGCATCGCCCGGGCTGCCGGCGGCCGACCGGAGGGCGGTGGCGGCCCGCTCCTGGCCGGGGAGCCGGTCCCAGAGCGCGGCGGCCGTCACGCTCACCGGGCCACCGCCGCCGGCGCCAGGAGGGGCGCCACCCGGCGCCGGACCTCGGCGGCCACCTCGCCGGCCGGCAGCGTGCCATCGACGATGGCGAACCGGTCGGCGTAGGTGCGGGCGAGGGCCCAGTAGGCCTCGGCCACCCTCCGGTGGAAGGTCTCCGGCTCCTGCTCCAGGCGGTCGGTGCCGGCCGAGCGGGTGCGGGCCAGCTCGGTGGCGGTGTCCACCAACACGACGAGGTCGGGCAGCAGGCCGCCGGTGGCCCAGGTGCTGATCTCCAGGATCCGGGCCACGCCGAGGCCCCGGGCGAGGCCCTGGTAGGCCAGCGAAGAGTCCAGGTACCGGTCGGAGACCACCACCCGGCCGGCTGCCAGCGCCGGCCGGATGACCTGGGCGACATGCTGGGCGCGGTCGGCGGCGTACAGGAGCGCCTCGGCCTCGGGGGCCATGCTGGTGTGAGTGGGGTCGAGGAGGATGTCGCGGATGGCCTGGCCGATCGGCGTGCCGCCCGGCTCCCGGGTGATGACCGGCGGCGAGCCGGCCTCGGTCAGGAACTCGGCCAGGAGGTCGATCTGGGTGGTCTTGCCCGCCCCGTCGGGGCCCTCGACCACGAGGAACAGGCCCGGGCCGGAGGACTCTGGAACGCTCACACCCCGGCCACTCACCCCGAGCTGCCGCCTTAGCCCGCGGACACCGCGGCGGGCACCTCGACGGCGGGGGGCTCTCCCTCCGGCGGCGTCCCCTCAGGACCGGGTACCGGCTCCCGAGGGTCGGCATTCTGGGTGTGCCGGCAGGCCGGGTAGTGGCCGCAGCCGTAGAACTTGCCCCGCTTGCCCACCCGCTCGATCAGGATCCCCACCTCGTGGCGGGCCTTGCACGTCTTGCACGGCTCGGCGGTGCACTTGGGGCAGGGCATGCCGGTGGAGGTGCGTGGCTTTTTCTGGATGTACTTGCACTCGGGGTAGGTGGAGCAGCCCACGAAGGGCCCGAACCTGCCCATCCGCTTGGCAAGCTGGGCGCCGCAGTCGGGGCACTTCTCGTCCAGCAGCTCCGGGCCCTCTCGCTCCGCGCCCGGCATCGGCAGGGTTTTCTTGCAGTCCGGGTAGTTGGTGCAGCCCAGGAACTTCCCCCGCTTGCCCAGCTTGACCGCCATCGGGCTGCCGCAGTCCGGGCAGACCTGGTCGCTCACCTCGCTGGTCACCTCGGCCCGGGAGACTTCGGCCCCCTTGGCGAGGTGATCCTGGAGGGCGGTGTAGAAGGACTCGACCGTCGGCCGGTAGGCATGCCGGCCCTCGGCCACCTCGTCGAGGTGGTTCTCCATGTCCGAGGTGAAAGTGAAGTCCATGAAGTGGTCGCCGAAGTAGCGCACCAGGAAGTCGGTGGTCACCTCGCCGGTGTCGGTGGGCACAAAGCGCCGGTTGTTGAGGTGGGTGTAGTCCCGCTTCTCGTCCACTAGGGTGCCCATGATCGAGGCGTAGGTGGAGGGCCGGCCGATCCCCCGCTCCTCCAGCTCCTTGACCAGCGAGGCCTCGGTGTAGCGGGGCGGCGGCTGGGTGAAGTGCTGCTCGGGGCGCAGCTCGATCAGGTCGAGGGGCTGGCGGGCAACCAGCGCGGGCAGGCGCTCGGCGGCTGACTCCTCCTCGTCATCGGTGCCCTCGAGGTAGATGCGCATGAAGCCGTCGAAACGCAGCGTGGAGCCGGTGGCCCGGAACAGATGCCGCACGGCTTCGCCGCCCGGGGGGGTGGCGGCGATGTCCACCGACACCTGGTCGTACAGCGCAGGTGACATCAGCGACGCCACCGTCCGCTTCCACACCAGGTCGTACACCCGGGCCATCGCCTCGGCGTCCCGGCCCCCGTCCTCCCGGATGGCGGCCTCCACCTCCCGCCGGGGGCGGGACATGGCGGTGGGGCGGATGCACTCGTGGGCCTCCTGGGCGCCGGCCACCTTGCGGTCGTGGTGCTTGTAGCGCCCGGCCCAGTACTGGTCGCCGAAGGAGGACTTGATGAGCCCGGCGGCCTCGGAGACCGCCTCGCCGGCCATGGAGGTGGAATCGGTCCGCATATAGGTGATGTAGCCGCCCTCGTACAGGCGCTGGGCCACCGCCATCGCCCGCCGGGCGGAGAGGCCCAGCTTGCGGGAGGCCTCCTGCTGGTAGGTGGAGGTGATGAAGGGGGCGGGCGGGGTCCGGCGGGTCTCCTTGGTGCGCACGTCATCGACGGCGTAGGTGGCGCCCTGGAGGGCTTGGACCACCGCCTGGACGTCGGCCTCGGCCGCCAGCCGGCGGTCGACGTCCCCCGGGTTGTCGCGGTCGATCTTGGTGGCAACCTTGCGGTCACCGATCTGGACCAGGGTGGCACCGAAGCGCTCGCCCGCTTCGGTGCGCAGCAGGGCGGCCAGCGTCCAGTACTCGGTGGCGGTGAATGCCCGGATCTCCCGCTCCCGCTCGACGATCAGGCGCAGGGCGGGGGACTGGACCCGGCCGGCGGAGAGGCCGTAGCGGATCTTCTTCCAGAGCAGCTGGGAGACCGGGTAGCCCACCAGGCGGTCGATTGCCCGGCGGGCCTGCTGGGCGTCCACCAGGTGCGCGTCGATGTCTCGGGGGTGGGCGACCGCATCGGTCACCGCCCGGCGGGTGATCTCGGTGAAGGTCACCCGGCGCTGCTTCTCGGGCGGGATCTGGCACGCCTCGGCGACGTGCCAGGCAATGGCCTCGCCCTCGCGGTCGTAGTCCGTGGCCAGGTAGACGGCCTCGGCCTTCTTGGCGGCGGCGGCGATCTCCCGGATCACCTTCTTCTTGTCCTCGTCCAGCTCGTACTGGAGGGCGAAGCCGTGGTCGACGTCCACGCCGAGGGTGCTCTCTGGCAGGTCGCGGATGTGGCCCACCGAGGCGAGGACCTTGAAGTCCTTGCCCAGGTACTTCTGGATGGTCTTCGCCTTGGCTGGCGACTCCACCACCACCAGGCTGCCCGCGTGCTCCGCCATTCGCTCTCGCTCCACTCCGTTTTCGGGTTCTGTAGTTTTGGGACTTCTGCAGGGGTTCTTTGTCCGGGTTCAAGGAGCCATCGGCGGGGAGCGGGTGCTCCTGAAGCGCCGGTGCCGCCGGTGGTTGCGGGGTGGTCCCCCCGCTGCTGATGCAAGGGGCACCCTGCCAGGCTAACTCGGTCGGCGGCCTTGCCATTCCCGGGCCGGCGCTCTGCCGGTCCTCAGCCGACCCTCACCAGCCCCAGGCCCGGCCTGCGCGCACCATCCGACATTCTGGTCGAAGTGTCAAGCGACCCGCCCCGGCCCTCCTCAATCTCACAGGGGGCTCTCAGTTGCCAACCCCTAGACTTCCGCCCGTGGCGCACCTCGTGGACTCGCTCAAGACCTGGGTCGTCAACTTCATCCCCCACGGCGCCGGCGGGTATGCCGCCATCCTGCTGCTCATGGTGCTCGAGTCGGCCTGCATCCCCATCCCGAGCGAGATCACGATGCCGGTGGGCGGGCTCCTGGTCTCGCAGGGCGACCTCAACCTCATCCTGCTCATCGCCGTGGGGGTGCTGGGCAACCTGATCGGGTCGCTGGCCAGTTACGCCGTCGGGCGGAGCGGAGGCCGCAGCCTCCTGGAGCGCTACGGGCGCTACATCCTGGTCAAACCCCACGACATCGAGCGGGCCGACGCCTGGTTCGCCCGCCACGGCCCCCCGGCGGTGTTCTTCTCCCGCCTGCTGCCGGTGCTGCGCACGTTCATCTCACTGCCGGCGGGGGTCTCCCGCATGGACGTGAAGCGGTTCACCGTCCTCACCGTGCTGGGCTGCATCCCCTGGGTGGCCGTCCTGGCCATCGCCGGCGACGCCCTGGGCAGGCACTGGTCCGACGTCCTCACCTACACGCGGCCCCTGGAATACGTCGTGATCGCCGGGGCGGTGATTGCGGCCGGGTTCTGGTTGTTCCGGCGGGCACGAGCGGCCAACACGGCTGCTTGAGCGGGGTGGCGTTCCCAGTCTCCTTTACGGTGGGGATCATTCACTCTATGATGCTCCGGGTTTTCCCCGGCCCGTAGTCCATCCACCTACAGCAGTGCCAGTCTCTGGCTGCCTGCCGTCGGTGCGCTGGCGCGGGTCGAGTAGTTGCTCGCGCCGTCGGAACAGGGCACGACAGAGCTCCGGCTCGCCTGGTCAATAGGAGGAACCGTCGACATGTTGCTAGCAGTGGAGGGTGGGTACCAGGCGTTCAAGCTGGGGAGCGCAGAGTGGTTCTGGCTCTTCTTCTCTATCGGCACCGCAGTGCTGGCTCTGATCGTGGGCTTCTCGCTTTCGAAAGGGGTCCTCAAGGCCGACCAGGGCACACCCAAGATGCGGGAGATCGCCAAGGCGATCCAGGAGGGAGCGCTGGCCTACCTCTCGCGCCAGTTCAAGACCATCGCGATCATCCTGATACCGCTGGCGATCCTGGTGTTCGCCACGTCCACCCACGTGCTGAAGCCCGACGGCAGCACCGCCCTGTCCTTCGTCCAGTCCGGGATCTTCCGCACCGGAGCCTTCCTGCTGGGCTGCATCATGTCCGGGCTCACCGGCTTCATCGGCATGAGCCTGGCCGTGCGGGGCAACGTCCGGACCGCCGCCGCCGCCCGGAACGGCTCGCTCCCCGCTGCCCTCAAGGTGGCGTTCCGCACCGGCGGCATCGCGGGCATGTTCACCGTCGGCCTGGGCCTGCTGGGCGCCACCCTCATCATCATGGCCTTCCAGAACTCCGCCACCGCCATCCTGGTGGGCTTCGGCTTCGGCGGCTCGCTGCTGGCCCTGTTCATGCGGGTGGGCGGGGGCATCTTCACGAAGGCGGCCGACGTAGGCGCCGACCTGGTGGGCAAGGTGGAAGCTGGCATCCCGGAGGACGACCCCCGCAACGCCGCCACCATCGCCGACAACGTCGGCGACAACGTGGGCGACTGCGCCGGCATGGCCGCCGACCTCTTCGAGTCCTACGAGGTCACGTTGGTGGCGTCGATCATCCTGGGCTACGCCGCCTTCAAATCGATCGGCCTGAACCCTGCCCTCGGGGTCATCTTCCCGCTGATTGCGCGCGCCCTCGGGGTGCTGGCCTCCATCGTCGGCGTCTACGCCGTGCGGGCCACCGACAAGGACAAGTCCGCCATGGCCCCGATCAACCGGGGGTTTGTGGTGGCCGGCGTCCTCACCGTCATCGGGACCTTCGTGGTGGCCCAGTACTACGTCCACAACCTCAAGGTGTTCTGGGCCGTGGTCGCCGGGCTGGTGCTGGCGCAGGTGGTCAGCCGCCTGACCGAGTACTTCACCTCGACCGAGACCGCGCCCGTGCAGGAGATTGCCGAATCGACCCGCACCGGTCCGGCCACCACCATCCTCTCGGGCATCAGCTCCGGCCTGGAGTCCACGGTGTGGGCCATCGTGGCCATCGCCGTGGTGCTCGGCGTGTCCATCGGCCTCGGTGGGGGCCACCTGGAGTTCGCCCTCTACCTGGTGGCGCTCTGCGGCATGGGGATGCTGGCCACCACCGGCGTCGTCGTCTCCGAGGACACCTTCGGGCCGGTGTCGGACAACGCCGCGGGCATCGCCGAGATGTCGGGCGAGTTCGAAGGCGAGCCGCAGAAGATCATGGTGAGCCTCGACGCGGTGGGCAACACCACCAAGGCGATCACCAAGGGCTTCGCCATCGCCTCGGCGGTCATCGCCGCCGTCGCACTGTTCGCCTCCTTCGTCGAGACCATCGGCGAGCAGTTCAACCTCAAGGCCACCGGGTCGTCGCTGTTCCGCAACCCGCTGACCCAGATCAACGTGGCCGATCCCAAGATCTTCATCGGCCTGCTCATCGGCGGTGCCGTGCCCTTCCTCTTCTCGTCACTGGCCATCCGGGCAGTCGGGAGATCGGCGGGCACGGTGGTCCAGGAGGTGCGCCGCCAGTTCCGGGAGCACCCCGGGATCATGGACTACACGGAGCGGCCCGAGTACGGCCCGGTGATCGCCATCTGTACGGCGGCCGCCCAGCGGGAGCTGGCCACCCCGGCCCTCCTGGCGATCCTCTCGCCGGTCATCGTCGGGTTCGGGATCAGCTACCTGGCGCTGGGGGCGTTCCTGGCCGCAGTGATCGTGACCGGCCAGCTGATGGCGGTGTTCCTATCCAACGCCGGAGGCGCCTGGGACAACGCCAAGAAGTACATCGAGGACGGCCACCACGGCGGCAAGGGCTCCGATCCGCACAAAGCGGCGGTCATCGGCGACACGGTGGGTGACCCGTTCAAGGACACCGCCGGCCCGGCGTTGAACCCGCTGATCAAGGTGATGAACCTGGTCTCGCTGCTGATGCTGCCGGCGGTCATCTCGCTGCGGAACAACAATCCGGTCCGGCTCACCATCGCCGGCGTGGCCGTCGTCATTCTGGGCCTGGCCATTGCGTTCTCGAAGCGCAAGACCGAATCGATGATCGGCTAGCGCTTCTTGCGCTTCCCCTTCTGTGCCCGGGTCGGTCTGGCCCGGGCACAGCTATAAATGACGGTGGGACCGAAGAGGCGGAGCCGGCGCAGGCGGCGCGTGAGCCGGCGGGACGAGGTGGCTACCGTCATCCCGCCGCCTGGGTGGGGGGCAGGGCGCCGGTGGCCTCCGCCAAGTCGGCGTAGACCTGGAGGATCCGGCTGAGCCCGGTGATGTCGAGCACCTTCAGGATCTGGCGGTGCTGGCACACGACCGAGAGGTCCCCTCCCCGCTCCCGGGCCCGCTTGAGCCCGAACACCAGGGCGCTGAGCCCGGTGGAGTCCAGGAAGTCGACGCCGCGCAGATCGACCACCACCTGGGGACCCTCCGCCGCGGCCACCGCCAGGGCGTCCTGCAGGGCGCTGGCGGTTAGGACATCGACTTCCCCGGACACCCTGACGATGATCGGTTCGCCCGGCGCCGTGCGCTCGGTCGTTACATCCATCCCATCCTCCTGTATTTACCTCAGTCCGACGTTCAGGTCTATCTCAGCGCGGGCTGCCCGCGCGCTGCGTGGCTATACCCACGCGGCGCCGCGCCTAACCTCACTTCCGCGCGGCCGGCGGGCAGGTAGCCTGCGGGCGCCATGGGTCCCTACGTCGCCGTCATCGGTGCCAGCCGGCCCTCGGGCGCGGTGGCCGAAGCGGGCCAGCGGGTGGGCGAGCTGGTGGCCCAGGCCGGGGCGGTCCTGGTGTGCGGCGGCCGGGGCGGCGTGATGGAGGCCGCCTGCCGGGGCGCCCGGGCATGCGGGGGGCTCACGGTGGGCATCCTGCCCGGCCTGACCCGGGCGGAGGCGAACCCGTACGTCGATGTCGCCCTGCCCACCGGCCTGGGCGATGCCCGCAACGCCCTGGTCGTCAGCTCGGCGGACGTGGTGATCGCGGTGGGGGGCGGGCCGGGCACGTTGTCCGAGATCGGCCTGGCCCTCTCGATGGGCCGAGCAGTGGTCGGGCTGCTGACCTGGGAGGCGACGGCCCCCTCGGGCGGGAGCCTGGACATCGCCCGGGCGGCGTCACCCGAGGAGGCGGTGGCCATGGCCCTCGGGCGCCTGCCACGGTAGGCCGGGGTAGCCCGTTTTCTGCAGTCCCCGGGCCTCGCTTGTCTGCCTTGCGGGAAGAAAACCGTCAAGTTGCTCTGGGGATCGGCCGAGGATAGGGGGGCGGAAGGGCGGAGCGCCGGCACAAGGATGAACAAGATTTCAGGAGAATTCTGGCCGCTTTCGAGGCCGGATTGAGGGAGGGAAATGTTACGCTTCGCTTCTGCGTCGCCCAGCACTCAGGTCACTCGGGGCGGGGGTAGGGGCGCAGGCCGTAGCTGGCCAGCCAGCCGGAGGCTTGCCGGAGGCGTCGTGAGGAACAGGGTGCGGGTATGGCGGTAGCAGAGCAGCTTCTCAACCTGCAGCCCCTCGCCGACACCCGGCCGGACCGGGCCCTGGTCCACGATGCGCAGGCAGGCGACGCCGCTGCCGCCTCGGCCCTCGTCGAACGCTACTACCGGCGGATCTACTCCTTCGTCTCCCATCTGACCTACGGCCGGGCCAACGCCGAGGACCTGACCCAGGAGGTCTTTGCCCGGGCCCTCAAGGCGCTCGGCCGGTTCAACGGGCAGTACCAGTTCGAGCACTGGCTGCTGCGCATCGCCAAGAACCTGTGCATCGACGAGGCCCGGCGAAGCGCCCATTCGGCGGAGCCCACCGACCCCACCGAGCTTTCCGAGCTGGAGGGCATCCCCGCCCCGGACTACGTGTGGGAGTCGGTGTCCCGGGACATGGTGGCCTCGGTGGTCCACCGTGCCCTGATGGCCCTCCCGCCCCGCCAGCGCACCATCCTGGCCATGCGGGAGATGGAGGACATGTCCTACGCCGACATCGCCCAGGTGGTCGGGACCAACCCCCGGGGCGTCGAGGCGACGCTGCGGCGTGCCCGGCTGCGCTTCCGGGCCGAGGTGGCCCGGGCCGAGGCGGTCGAGCAGGGCCAGGCGACGTGCCGGCGGGTCCTGCGCCTGGTCACCGACGACCCCGAGGCACCCCGCTGCGATCAGGAGGCGGCGTCGCACCTCGCCGGCTGTGCCGCCTGCCGCCGGGCGACCCGTTCGGGCGCCGCTGCCCCCCGCCCGGTTCGTGCCTTCGGGTTCCTGCCGCTGTTCGGATTGGGCTCGCTGCTGAAGGGCCACCCCGCCACGGCTCCGCTGCGCCGGGCCGCTGGGCGGATGCGCGACGTCGCCATGATCGCCAGCCTGGGCACCGCCGGGGCTGTCGCCATGCCGCTGGCCCGGATGGCCGAGGTCACGGCCGGGGTAGTGCTGGCCACCACCGTCACGCTCGTCCCCGCTGTCGCCGCGCTCCAGCCGGCGGCCACTGCCGTGGGGTTCGCCGGTGGCGGTGCGCCGGTTGCCCCGACGCTCCAGGTCGCCAGCGTGCCGTTCTCGTCGGTCCTCTACAAGGCATCCAGCACGTC
Source organism: Actinomycetota bacterium (assembly GCA_035765775.1). Taxonomy (NCBI): domain Bacteria; kingdom Bacillati; phylum Actinomycetota; species Actinomycetota bacterium. The sequence continues at coordinate 87,473 of DASTWV010000055.1, forward strand.
GCCCGTGGTGTCCCTCGCCCAGGTGGCCCCGACGGCCGCTCCCTCGTCCGGGTCGGCTTCGACGGCGCCCAGCGACGTGACCCCGCAGACGGCGGTCCCCAGCCTCCTGGGCGCGCTGGGCACGGACCCCGGGGCCATCATCGCCACCACGCTCAACGACGTGGGCTCGGTGAGCAGCATCCTGACCCAGCAGCTGACCCAGGTGGCGCAGCTCGCCAATGCCGCCATCTCGGGGGTTACCAACGCCCTGCCGGCGGAGTTGGCCCCGGTGAGCCAGACGGTGACCAGCGCCACCCAGCAGATCACGGGGGGCGTGGCGAAGACCCTCGGCGGCGTCAGCAAGGGCATCCAGCAGCTCACCACCCCGTCGCACCGGTAAGGGGCCGCTCCCGTACTGGATCTCCTTAGGGGATCTCCCTCGCCCGGACCACCAGGCGGTCGGTCGCACTCCCCTTCGGGGTGCACGTCGTGAGGGTCAGGTAGTTCCCCGGCAACGGGCCGACCACCGACCAGGCATCGGGCGGCACCACCCATCCCGCCGCTCCGGGCCGCGGGATGGCCTGGTGGGGCGGCGGGGCGAGCACCTCGTAAGTACAGGTCGCCTGGCGGGTGATGAGGGTGATGGTCTCGCCCGGCGTCAGCTGGTCCAGCTGGTTGAACGGCTCGCCGTAGGTGGTGCGGTGGCCGGCGATGGCGGCGTTGCCCGCCCCACAGGGCGGTGGCGAGGCGCTGTAGTGGCCCGGCCCCGCCCGGAGGTCCTCGGATTGGGTGCCTTCGACCACCACCTCGTCCAGGCCGATGGCCGGGATCTCGATCACCGCCAGGGCGTGGCTCTGCCCCACCGGCCCCGTGGGGCCAGGCCGGGCGCCCGCCACGCCGGCGGCGAACTCGGCCCGCAGCCGGGCCTGGGCGCGGGCGGTGTACAGGTCGGTGGCCAGGGGATAGGACAGCAGGGCGAGGCCGGTGGCGACCAGGGCGAGGGCCAGGAGGGCGATCGCCCGGTTGACCAGCAGGCGCCGCCTCCTTGCTCGGGACGGGCGGGGTGCGGGCGGTGCGGGCGGTGCTGCGCCAGCGGTGCTTTTAGGATGGAGCATGACCGAACCCCTGCCCGCTGCTCCTGACGGGTCCGCCCCCGGCGGACCGGGCGGTGCATCCCCCGGCGCGGCCTTCTTTGACCTCGACCGGACGGTGGTGGCCCGCCCCAGCGGGTTCGCCTTCGGCAGCGCCTTCTACCGGGCGGGGCTCATCTCCCGCGCGAACCTCGTGCGGGGCTACGCGGCCCAAACGATCTACCTGCTGCGCGGGGCGGACGAGGCGCGCATGGAGCGCTGGCGCCTGCGGGGGCTCGACCTGTCCCGGGGCCAGGAGCGGGCCGGCTTCGGCCAGGTGATCGAGCGCTCGACCGACGCAGTCATCCGGCCGATTATCTACCGCGAGGCCCTCGAGCTCATGGAATGGCACCAGGCCATGCGGCGGGCCGTGTTCCTGGTCTCCTCGTCGCCCGAGGAGGTGGTCGAGCCCATCGGCAAGCTCCTGGGGGTGGACGGGGTGATCTCCACCAAGTCGAAGGTGGACAGCGCGGGGCGCTACGTGGGCGAGCTGGAGTTCTACTGCTACGGGCCGTACAAGGCCGCGGCGATGGCGGAGCTGGCGGTGGCCCGGGGCATCGACCTGGCCGGCTCGTGGGCCTACTCGGACTCGATCACCGACCTGCCGATGCTGGAGGCGGTGGGCCACCCGGTGGCCACCAACCCCGACCGTGACCTGCGCCGGGTAGCGGAGCGGCGGGGCTGGAAGGTGGTGAAGTTCAAGGTGCCCACGGCGCTGCGGCCGTTGCGGGTGGCGACGGCGACGCCGGCCCGGAAGGCGGCGCTGGCCTCGGTGGCGGGCCTGATGGCGCTGGCGGTGGCCCGGCGGGCGAAGCGGGGCGGCTGAGCATCGGAACCAGGGGTCTACGTTGTGCGGCTCGCGGCCCCCGCATGGGCGGAGGCCAACAGGGTCCGGGCCTGCTCGCTGGTGGCCTCGCCCGGGTTCACGATCGACACCCAGGACTGCACGCCGTACACCGGGTGGGGCATCAGGCGGTCCGCTGCCGTGAAGTCGTAGTCGGCCACCTGGGCGGCGTGCTCGGCCGGGGTGTGGCCGAGGAGCTCGGCGTAGGCCTCCCGGCCCACCGAGATGTTGAGCCGGAAGACGCCCGGGCGGTTGAGATCGGAAAACTCGTCCCAACCCGGGTAGTCCGAGGTGACAATGGTGGCGAAGGGCATCCGCTGGTTCTCCGGCAGGGCGCCGCTCGGGTCGAAGAAGAAGAAGCTGTCGCCCCAGGCCGCCTCGGGCGAGCCATCGCCCTCCCGGGCGGTCTGCACCACTACGCCGGGCAGCCCCCCGACGAAGGCGAGGATCTCAGCTTCGGTCATCGAGGGTCACTGCTCGACGTAGATCTGGCCCCCGCCGGCGGCGAACTCCTCGGCCTTCTCCGCCATGCCCGCCTGAAGCGCGGCGGCGTCGTCCAGCCCGTGGGCGGCGGCGTAGTCCCGCACGTCCTGGCTGATGCGCATCGAGCAGAACTTCGGCCCGCACATCGAGCAGAAGTGCGCCTTTTTGGCCGGCTGGGCGGGCAGCGACTCGTCGTGGAAGCTCCGGGCGCACTCCGGGTCCAGCGAGAGGTTGAACTGGTCCTCCCAGCGGAACTCGAAGCGGGCCTTGGACAAGGCGTCGTCCCAGGCCTGGGCCTGGGGGTGGCCCTTGGCCAGGTCGGCGGCGTGGGCGGCGATCTTGTAGGCGATCACCCCGTCCTTCACGTCCTGGCGGTTGGGCAGGCCGAGGTGCTCCTTGGGCGTGACGTAGCACAGCATCGAAGCGCCGTACCAGCCGATCATGGCGGCCCCGATGGCCGAGGTGATGTGGTCGTAGCCCGGGGCGATGTCGGTGGTGAGCGGGCCGAGCGTGTAGAAGGGGGCGTCGTGGCAGACCTCGCGCTCGAGGTCCGCGTTCTCCTTGATCTTGTGCATCGGCACGTGGCCGGGGCCCTCGATCATCACCTGGACGTCGTGGCGCCAGGCGACCTCGGTCAGCTCGCCCAGGGTGCGGAGCTCGGCGAACTGGGCCTCGTCGTTGGCGTCGGCGATCGAGCCCGGGCGCAGCCCGTCGCCCAGCGAGAAGGCGACGTCGTAGGCGGCGAGGATCTCGCACAGTTCCTCGAAGTGGGTGTACAGGAAGTTCTCCCGGTGGTGGGCCAGGCACCAGGCGGCCAGGATCGACCCGCCCCGGGAGACGATGCCGGTGACCCGCCGGGCGGTCAGGGGGACGTAGGCCAGCCGGACGCCGGCGTGCACGGTGAAGTAGTCCACCCCCTGCTCGGCCTGCTCGACGATGGTGTCCCGGTACAGCTCCCAGGTGAGCTCCGCGGCTTCCCCGCCCACCTTCTCGAGGGCCTGGTAGATGGGCACAGTGCCGATGGGCACGGGCGAGTTGCGCACGATCCACTCGCGGGTGGCGTGGATGTCGGCACCGGTGGAGAGGTCCATCACGGTGTCGGCGCCCCAGGAGATCGACCAGATGAGCTTCTCGACCTCGTCGTCGATCGACGACAGCACGGCGGAGTTGCCGATGTTGGCGTTGATCTTGACGCCCACATGGCGCCCGATCGCCATCGGCTCGCTCTCCGGGTGGTTGACATTGGCGGGGATGATCGCCCGGCCCTCGGCCACCTCCCGGCGGATGAAGTCCGGCTCCATGCCCTCCCGCAGGGCGACGAACTCCATCTCGGGCGTGACGAGGCCCCGCCGGGCGTAGTGCATCTGGGTGACCGTGGCGCCGGGGCGGGCCTTCAGCGGCGTGGGCCGGGGACCATCAAAGCCCGGGATGCCGATCGCCAGGGAGCGGCCTTCGGACGCCTCGACGTCGCCCCGCTCCAGGATCCACGGCCGGCGCAGCGGGGGCAGGCCGAGGCGGATGTCGGTGGTCCGGTCGGCGTCGGTGTACGCCCCCCCGGTGTCGTACAGGCGCACGGGTGGGTTGGGCTCGGTGGGGCTGGTGGGCGAAAGGTGGATCTCCTTCATGGGGACCTGGAGGTCCGGGCGGGAGCCCGTGACGTAGACCTTGCGGGCATGGGGCGGCACCCGGTCCGCGGTGTCCTCGGGCAGCATGACGTCGAGTTCGAACTTCACGAGGTCCTCCCTTCGCCAGTGTTACCTGGAGCAGGTTCGAGCGGTCGGCGCCGGTTCGGTCGGCGCCCTCTCAGCCCGGCTCCCCGGGCTCCCGCGGCCCCCCCATCCTGACGCATTCCCCGGCGCTCCGCCCTGGGGGCCGTCGCCGCCGGCGGGAACGCCGACATGCTGTGGCTCAGCGTCACAAGAAACTCCGAGCGTGGCGGGTGTGGGTCTTAGAGGTTGGCCCAGCTGGTAACCGTCACCGGGGCGACCAGCGGGGTGCCCACCTCGATCTGGATCTGGCCGTGCTTCTCGAGCGGGATGCTCCGCGGGTCGGTGCCGGTGTAGAGCTTGCCGTTGTAATAGATGGTCACGGGGCCTGACGCCGGGCCCACCTGGGTCATGCTGAGCGGCTGGCCCCACTCGTCGAAGAAGTCGCCGAGCGAGAACGTCTTGGAAACCGGGGACTCGACGTGGATGATCCCGTCGGCGGCGTGGGTGTGCAGCCAGTAGAAGCACTGCCCGTTGTTGACGAAGGGCGCCCCGTTGGCCGTTGAGGTTTGCGGGTTCGGGATCCCGACGCCGTAGGGCACCTGCTTGGCCACCCCGTCGACGAAGATCGTGAGGTGGACGTGGATGTGGTAGACGACCGACTCGGCACCGCACGTGATGCCGTCCATGCTCTGGCCGGTCAGATTGGCGTTGATGGGGGCCAGCACCGAGCCCACAGGCAAGGGGACGGTCTCCGGGCCGGGGGAGGTTGCCGGCGGCGACGAGAGCACCGTCGAGGTGGGGATGTCGGTGGTGGTGACCTTGGTGGTGGCCGGGGTCCCGCCCCCACCGGTGGCGAGGATCACGATGAGGACGACGAGCGCCACGGCGCCGATCCCGCTGCTGGCGAACGTAATGATCTGGCGCTTGCGCTTGGCCTGGGCGGCGGCAGCGGCGGCGGCCTTGCGGCGCTCGATCTCTTTCGCCCGGCGTTCCCGGGCGTCCCGGGGCCGGGCAGGGTCGCCATCGGCTGCGGCGGCGGCCGGCTTCGACGCCCGGGGGGGACCGTTCCCGGCTGTGCCCGCCGGGCGGGGGGTCTTGGATGGCGTCGGCTTGGGCGCGGGCGGGGTCTTGGGCTCGGTGCCGCTGGCCCGGGCGGCCTGCACGGCCCGGCCCTGGGCGGTGCGGGCTACGGGGCGGCCGCCTCGGGGCTGGCCGGGCCGGGGAGCGCCCGGGCGGCTGACGGGCCGGGCGCCGCTGCCCGCAGGCCGGGCGGTGGTCCCCGGCGCGGGGGCGGTGGCCCCTGCCACAGTCCCTGCTGCCGGTCCTGCTGCGGTCCCGGCCTCGGTCTCGTCGGCGTCGGCGGCCTCTTCGGTGTCCTCGAAGGCCTCGCTGGCTCCGTCGTCCGGCTCGCCGACGAATACCTCGGCAGTCTCGTCGGCTGACTCCTCCGGGGCGTCGGATGACCCGGCTCCGGCCATCTCGTCGGGCGTGGCGTCCTGCGCCTCGGGCGGCGTCGAACCGGCCTCGTTGTCCTCTGGGCTCACTGCATGTCTCTCCGGGTCGATGAATCCCGGGGCACGAACGCCCGGGTAGGCAAAGCGGGCACAACCTTAACGGACGACGGGAGGGTGAGCATCCTCGCCCACAGGTACCGGCCTATCTAGTGTAAGTGCGAGCCCGCCGAGAGGACGGCGAGGGCGACCACCTCTGCGGCCATCCCGGCGGCGCCGACCACATCGCCCACCACGCGGCCGAAGCGCCGCCGGGCCCAGGCGGCAGCGCCCCAGGCGGCCGCCCCGGCCAGAGCCAGCGCCAGGACGCCGCGGACTCCGCCCGCCTCGAGGGCAACAACACCTCCCAGCCCCGCCACCCCGGCGGCGATACGCCACCCGGCGCCGGCCCAGGCATCGGTGAGGGACGGGGGGCGGGGCGCATCCCCGGCGGGCCGGTTCCCTGCCCACTGCAGCGTCCAGACCATGGCGCAGCGCCCGATCACCGGCGCCACCGCCAGCACCCACCAGTGACCGGCGGGGGCGGCCCGGGCGATGAGGGCAGCCAGCAAGGACCAGCGCACCAGGAGGGTCGCCCCGAGCATGCCGGCCCCGATCGCCCCGATCGCCGGATCCCGCATCACGGCGAGGGCCTCCTCGGCGGGCTTGCGGGAAGCCCAGCCGTCGGCGACATCGGCCACGGCATCCAGATGCAACGCCCCGGTCAGGCCGGCATCGGCGATCAGCACCAGGGCAGCCGCGGGCAGGCTGCCCCACAGGGCGTGCCCGGCCCACCCCACCACCGCCCACATGGCCCCGACCAGCAGCCCGACCAGCGGGAAGGCGATGAGGGTGGTCCGCGACGGCGTGCGGGCCCGCGACCCGACGGGGATGACCGTGAGGAAGGCGAGTGCTTCCAGCATCGGTAGTCCTGTGCTCGGGGGCGTCGCTCGGGGGTGTCGCTCGGGTGCTGCGGGCTAGCCGATGCCGGCTTCGGCAAACGTTGCCATCCGGCTCAGGGTGGCAGCCGCCGAGGTCACCACCGGAACCGCCAGCAGCCCGCCAGTGCCCTCCCCCAGGCGCAGCCCCAGGTCGATCACCGGCTCCAGGGCCAGGTGCGCCAAGGCAATCGTGGCGCCCGGCTCGACCGACCGGTGGCCGGCGATCAGGTAACCGACGGTGAGCGGGGCCAGGGCGGCACCCGCCAGGGCGGCGGCCGCCGCGCTCACGCCGTCCAGGACGATCGGCACCCGGTGGGCAGCGCCGGCGAGGATCAGGCCGACCAGGGCGGCATGCTCCAGGCCCCCGAGGGCGGCCAGAACACCGATGGGGTCGGCCAGGTCGGGCTGGTGGCGCTGGAGCGCCTCGTGGACCACCTTGGTCTTGAGCTCCAGGGTGGCGTCGTCGATGCCTGTCCCCCGTCCGGTGACCTGGGCGGCGTCCGCCCCGGTGAAGGCGGCGATGAGGCATGCGGCTGCTGTGGTGTTGCCGATGCCCATGTCGCCGGTGACCAGCAGATCGGCGCCCGCGAAGAGCAGCTCATCGGCGGCCGCCGCACCCGCGAGCACCGCCCGGGCAGCCTCGTCCCGGGACATCGCGGGGCCGTAGAGGAGGTCGTCGGTGCCCGATCGGACCCGGGCCCTACGCAGGCGCGGGTGGTTGGGAAGCTCGGAGGCCACACCCACATCCAAGACGGTGACGGCGGCACCCACCACATCGGCGATGGCATTGACCGCAGCGGTGCCGGCGCAGAACGAGGCGATCATCGCCGCGGTGACCTCCGGGGGCCAGGGCGAGACGCCGTGCGCCAGCACGCCGTGATCGCCGGCGGCGATGAGCACCGCCGGGCGCTGGGGCACGGGGGGCGGGCTGAGGTGGGCGATGGCGCTGAGCTGCACACCCAAGCCCTCGACCCGGCCCAGGCTGCCCTGCGGCTTGACCAGCTGATCCTGGCGGGCCCGGGCCGCTTCCGCAGCGACGCCATCCGGAGCTACCACGCGGCGGGCCAGCACGTGCACCTGCGATTCGGGCATCCCTCGCACCTCCCTCGCACAGCCGTCCGGCGGTGTCGGATGGATCAGGGTGCTCCTGACCCGCCCCCTGCAAACCCGGTCGCCGCCCTGAGTATCCCCAGCCGGACCGCATGGAACACGGCCTGGGCGAGGTCGGCCCCCTGTGCGGTAGCCGGTCCCGCGAACGCTACGGCTTTGCTGCTCCTGGAGGCAACTGGACATGCCACGGCCAGGGCGTCGGAGGCGGTCCCCGTGGCCCACCCGCCGGCGTTCCGGGCGGGCACCCGGGCATGGGCGAGGGCCTGGGCCTTGGCCTCCACCGCGGTCTGCAGGGCACCGGCGAGCCCCGCATCGGTCAGGGCGACCGACACGACGATGAAGAGGTTGATCGTGCCCGGGGTGTCCCCGGCGGGGCGGGCGCCGGCCGCCGCGGTGGGGTGGCCCAGGCCGACGGTGGCGACGACCCGGGCGGTGCCGTGGCCCACATCCTGGAACCGGGCGACCGGCGCCGCGGTCATCATGGCGACGGTGGGCCCGGGCAGGTGGGCGGTTGCCTCCCGGAGGTGGGCCTCCGGATCGAGGCGGGCGTAGCCGGGCGGCACCTGCAGGTTGGCGAAGGTCCGGACGGCGCCGAGGCCGCCGCCCAGTACCGAGGACGACAGGCAGCGGAGTTCCTGGGGGCAGGCGGCGGTGAGGAGACCGTCCGCCTCACGGACCGCCAGGGTCACGGTGGGGGGCTCACTCACGGCGCACGCCCGGCGCACTCACGATGGAGCGAGCGCGGCCCGCAGGGCCGCGACCAGAGCCTGGTTGTCCTCCCGGGTGCGGACCGCGACCCGCAGGTGGTCGGGCGTCAGGCCCGGGAAGGAGACCGCCCGGCGCACCGCGATGTGCCGAGCCCGGAGTGCCCGCCAGACCACGTCGCCGCCCGGAACCCGAAGCAGGAGGAAGTTGGCAGCCGAGTCCCCAACCTCGACGCCGGGCAAACCCCGGAGCTGGGCGGTCAGCTCGGCGCGCTCGACGGCCACGGCGGCTGCAATGCCCTGCGTGGCAAAACTTCCCCGCCCGTAGGCTTCGAGCAGCGCCAGGGCAGGTGCGCCGACGCTCCAAGGCGGGCGGTGCTCCCTCAGGGCGGCGACAAGCCATGCCGGGCCGAGCAGGTAGCCCGCCCGGATGCCGGGGATCCCCAGCACCTTGGTGAGGCTGCGCACCACGACCAGGCCGGGCAGGTCGGATCGGGTCGTGAGCGACGCATCCGGGCCGTCCACCAGGTCCATGAATGCCTCGTCCACCACCAGGATCCGGCCCGCGCTCGCCAACCCGGCGAGGCTGGCGGCTCCATCCATCGTCCCGGTGGGGTTGTTGGGGTTCCCGGTGACGACGAGGTCGGCCGCAGGGTCGATGGCGGCAGGACCGAGCACCCAGCGGGGCGGGCGGCGCCACGCCCGCTCCACGCGGACGCCGTGGGCCCGGAGAGCCGCCTCGGGCTCGGTGAACGACGGGTGCACGCACACGGCCTGGCGGGGGCGGAGCGCGCCGGCCAGGAGCCAGAAGCCCTCGGCGGCGCCGTTGAGTACCAGGACCTCGTCCGGGCTGCGGTGGTGGCGGCGGGCGAGCGCCCCGATGGCCCCGGACTCGTCCGGGTAGCGATCGACCGGCGCCCCGGCCAGGACCTCGGCCAGGGTGTCTTGGATGCCGGCCCGGAGCGGGCCGGGCACCACTGAGACCGCGAAGTCGAGGTCCCCCGGGCGCGCCTCGGTGTCGCCGTGTTGGCGCAGCGCCGGGTCGGGTGCGACCGCAGGCTCCGTGATCGCCAGGGGCCGGCCCGGCCGGAGCGCCGGGGGCGGGCCCGGTTTTAGCGCCAGGGGCTGGCCGGCAACCACCAGCCAGGCCTGGCCGGCGGCCCCGACAAGGATCCGTGCCGCCTCCCCCGCCAGGTCCAGGAAGCGGCGGGCTCCGGCCCCCGGCGGGACACCGCCCAGCCCGGCTTCGTCGGCGACCACGATGGTGGTACCCGGCCGCTCGGCCGCCCTGCGGGCCAGGTTCTCGATGGCGTCGAGCACCCGCCGCCGGCCGGCCTCGCCCTCCGGGCCCCAGGCGGCGACGTCCTCGGGGGTGAAGAGGCCCTCGGTGGCCATGAGGTGGCAGAGCCAGCCGGTCAGGTTGTCGATGAGCACGGTGGCACCCGGGTCGCCGAGCACCGTGCGGGGGTCGGAAGTCTCCACCGTCTGCCACCCGGATGGGCGGCGGGCCCGGTGGCGGGCGATGCGCTCGGCGAGCTCGGCATCCGACGCCTCGCCCGTGGCGACATACCTGACGGGTGCACCCGTGGCGGTGGCCAGCGCCTCGGCGTGCTCGCTCTTGCCCGACCGGATGCCGCCGGTCACCAGGATCAGCACGGGCGCAGGCGGGCCACGACCGGCGGGGGTGGCGGAGCGAGTGGCGCGGTGAGCATCGCCATGACGGCGGCGGTGTCGAGGTGCCGGGCCACGAGGTCGCCCAGCACGTCGAGGCGGGCCTCGCGCACGCCAGCGAACGGGCGGTCCCCTGGACTCCAGCGCCGGCCCGCGGCGCCGGCCACCCAGCACAGGAACCGGCGGCGGAACCCGTCCTCCTCGAAGAGGCCGTGCCAGGACGTCCCGGCGATGACCCCGCTGTGGCACCCCTCGTCACCGGTGAAGAGGGGCTCGGCGCCCTCGCGCCGGACGCGGCCATGGCGGATCTCGTACCCGGAGACCTCGGCGTCGCCGAAGCCTGGGGCCTGGCCGGTGCGCCGACCCAGGATCTTGGCTGGGGCGAACTCGGTGGCGACCGGAAGGAGGCCCAGACCGGGGACCGGGCCTGCCGTGCTCTCCACCCCGTCCGTCACGCTGCGGCCCAGCATCTGGTAGCCGCCGCAGATGCCGAGCGTCGGGCGGCCTGCCCCCGCCCGCTCCCTGAGGGCATCGGCCAGGCCGTTCTGGTGCAGCCACACCAGGTCGGCGACGGTCGCCTTGGTGCCCGGCACGATTGCCAGTCGGCTGTGGCGACCTCGGCGGGCGCTGCGGTGAAGCGGACGTGCACGCCGGGCTCGACGGCCAGCGGATCGACGTCGGTGAAGTTGCTGAGCCGGGGGAGGCGCACCACGGCGACGGACAGCCACTCGCCGCGGCCCACCGGTGGGATCGGTGCCGGGAGGCGGCCGAGGGCCAGGGAATCCTCGGCGTCGACCTCCAGCCCGGACACCCACGGCAGGACGCCGAGGACCGGCCGGCCGGTGCGGCGCTCGAGCTCACGGACCCCGGGCTCCAGCAGTGCAGGATCGCCCCGGAACCGGTTGATGACGAAGCCCCGGATGTGGGCCTGGTCCTCGGGGTCCAGCAGGGCGAGGGAGCCGAACAGGGCGGCGAAGACCCCGCCACGCTCGATGTCAGACACCAGCACCACCGGGAGGCCGGCGGCCCGGGCGATGCCGAGGTTGGCGAGATCGCGTTCCCGGAGGTTGATCTCGGCGACGCCGCCCGCCCCCTCGCAGATGACAGCGGCGAAGCGGCGGCGCAGGGACGCCAGCGCCTCCAGTACCACCGGGCGCAGCGCGGCGGCGCGCTCCTGGTAGGCGGCGGCCTCGAGGGGCCCGCCGGAAGGGTGCCCCATGACGATGACCTGCGAGGCGCGGTCGGTGGTCGGCTTCAGCAGGACCGGGTTCATGGCCGCCTCGGGCGCGATGCCGGCGGCGGCGGCCTGCATCGCCTGGGCCCGGCCGATCTCCTCGCCCCCCTCGGTGACCGCCGAGTTCAGCGACATGTTCTGCGCCTTGAACGGCGCCACGGCCACACCCTGGCGGTGCAGCCAGCGGCAGAGCCCGGCGACGAGGACGCTCTTGCCGGCATCCGACGAGGTCCCGGCCACGAGGAGTGCGCCAGTCACCGGCCGTCGGCTTTCTGTGAGCACCGGCTACGGCAGAGCACCCTCCGGTGACGGGATTCGCCCGACCGGCGCCGGGCGGCTGCGAGGAGCATGCACAACGCGGCCGCCGCCCAGCCGGTGGCCCGGGAGAGGCGGATCGCCCGGCGGAGGTCGGCGGGGCCTGGGGGCGGCCCGTCGCCCAGGGTGGGGCGGTGCTCCACCCGCTCACCGTACACGTTGGTCCCCCCCAGGCGGACGCCGAGTGCCCCAGCCGCGGCCGCCTCCATCCGCCCGGCGTTGGGGCTGGGATGCGAGGCCCCGTCCCGGCGCAGTACCGCCCAGGCGCGGGCCCGGTCGCCGTGGACGCTGCCAGCCAGCGCCACCATGAGAAGTGCGCCCAGGCGGGCCGCTGGCCAGGTCAGGAGGTCGTCCAGGCGCGCCGCCGCCCAGCCGAAGCGCTCGTAGCGCGGGCTGCGGTGGCCGACCATGGCGTCCAGCGTGTTGGCCGCGCGGTACATGGCCGCGCCCGGGGCGCCGGCCACCGCCCCCCATAGCAGCGGGCCGACGACGGCGTCGGCGGTGTTCTCGGCCACCGATTCCAGGCCCGCGCGGCACAGCCCGGCGGCGTCGAGGTGGGTGGGGTCCCGGCCGGCCAGCGAGGGGAGGAGGGCCCGGGCACGGCCGAGGTCGCCCGCTTCCAGGGCGCCGGCCAACTCCCCCGCCACCCGCTCCAGGGACCGGCCCCCCAGCGTGGTCCACAGGACCACCGTGCCGGCGGCAACGCTCCCGCCCGGGATACGCCGGAGCACCCGGCCGAGGCCGGCGGCGGCCATACCGGTGCCCGCCACGAGGGTGACGGCGTAGAGGGTGCCCCGGCCGCGGCTCGGCCACCAGACCAGGCGCTCGGTACGGGTGGCCAGCATCCCGAAGCCGGCAACCGGGTGGTGGCGGGCGGGATCCCCGAGCGCCCGGTCCGCCAACCAGCCCAGGGCAACGGCGGCAACGGTGGCCACGGCGGCCGGCTGAGGGAATTTTAATCCGCTCATTCCTTCAGCTACCGGGCCGATGGGTCGATTGACCTGAGGCGGTCGTAGAACCGGCCGCTTTGGGGGAATCACAGCTGGTCATCAGGGAGCACCCTTCGCCATGACACTCACCCGCCCCATCGGCAGGGTCCTGCTCAGCGCGGTCTTGTGCCTGGCTCTGGGCGCCGTGCTCCCCGGCGGGGGCGCCGCGGCCGCGGGCACGCCCAACTTCGCCCACATCTTCATGATCGTGATGGAGAACCGAAACAACACCTCGATCGCCGGCAACCCGGGTGCGGCGCCGTACATCAACAGCCTCATCGCCCAGTACGGCCTGGCGACCAACTACGCCGCGGTTGCCCACCCCAGCCTGCCGAACTACCTCGCACTCGCCGGCGGCAGCACGTTCGGGGTCAACTCCGACTGCACCACGTGCTATGTCGCCGCCCCCAACATCGCCGACGAGATCCAGGCGTCGGGACGGAGCTGGAAGGCCTACGAGGAATCGATGCCCTCGCCCTGCTACGTGGGCGACTCCTACCCGTACATGCAAAAGCACGACCCCCTCATGTACTTCAACGACATCCGCACCAACCCGGCCGCGTGCGCCAACATCGTGCCCTACGCCCAGCTCCCGTCGGACCTGGCATCCACCGCCAGCACGCCCAGTTTCGGCTTCATCACGCCCAATATGTGCGACGACATGCACGACTGCCCGGTCGGTGCCGGCGACGCCTGGCTGGCCGGCGCGGTGCCCGTCATCTTGAACTCGCCGGCGTTCAGGACCCAGAACTCGGTCCTGGTCATCACCTGGGACGAGGACGAGGACGCCGGTGGGCCGAACAAGGTGGCGACGCTGGTGATCGGGCCCAGCGTCCCGCGCGGCTTCACCTCGGCGGTGGCCTACACCCACTACTCGCTGCTGAAGACCATCGAATCGGCCTGGAACCTCCCGGCCCTGACCGCCAACGACGCCGCCGCTTCGCCGATGAGCGACTTCTTCGGCGCCGGGTCGCCCGGGCCGGTCCCGACGACGCCTGCGCCCTCGCCATCGCCCACTCCCCTCGCCGCGGCACCCGTGGTGACCGCGGTGAGCCCGGTGTCCGGGGCTTCGGGCGGGGGCGGCGTCCTCACGATCACGGGCAGCGGCTTCACCCCTGCCAGCACCGTCCGCTTCGGCTCCGCCGTGGCGTCCGTGGCCAGCGAGTCGGGCGGCACGACGATCCGGGCGGCGATCCCGCCCATGCCGTCCGGGCTCGTCGCCGGGACGGCGGCGATCACCGTCGCCAACGCCGGAGTGTCCAGCGCCCCGGCCCGGGCAGCGGCCTACACCTACACCTTCGCCCAATCGCCCTACGGGGTGACGCTGTCGAAGTCGGGCGGGTCGGGGGGGAGCCCCGGCCAGCTGACCGCGGTGTCCGACGTCAACTTGACCCCCACCCCTGAGGGGATGTCGATCTTCGACGCCACCACGGGCAGCGAGCTGGGCCACGTCGGCACCGGTTCCACGCTGTCGGTCACCCTCGACCCGGGGCAGGCCGGGGACCGCTTCGTCGCCGAGATCTGCACGCTGGGCGGGGGCAACGTCGCCGCGGTGTCCACCCCGATCCTCGGATCGGGGGGCGGTGGACCGGCCCCGTCGCCCTCACCGGCGCCGTCGCCATCTCCCACCCCATCCCCGTCGCCCGTCCCGTCCAGCTCCCCGACGGTGCCGCCGGTCAACCCGGGGCCACCGCCGGTCAGCACCAACGGGTACGGCATCGCCCTGTCGGCATCGCAGAGCCAGCTGCCGGCCGGCAACCCGGTGGTGCTGACCGCCACGTCCAACCAGGACGTGGGGCCGACCCCCTACGGCATGTCGATCTTCGACACCACGACCGGCCAGGAGGTGGCCCACGTGGCGTCGGGCATCACGCTCAGCATCCAGGTGACCGACCAGAGCGCCGGCACCGACACCTTCGTCGCCGAGATCTGCAACCCGGGTGGGGCCAACGCGCAGGCCACGTCGGCGCCGGTCCTGGTCAGCTGGACCGGGGCCGGGGCGCCGCCGCCCTCGCCCTCACCGGCGCCGCCCTCACCGACGCCGTCGCCGGGCCCGGTGACCAGCAACGGCTACGCCATCTCGCTGTCGGCGTCGCAGACCCACGTGCCGGCGGGTGGGAGCCTGGTGCTGACCGCCAACGCCAACCAGGACGTGGGGCCGACGCCCTACGGCATGTCGATCTTCGACACCACGACCGGCCTGGAGGTGGACCACGTGCCGGCGGGGAGCTCGATGACCGCCACCGTGTCCCGCCCGGGGGCGGCCACGGACACCTTCGTCGCCGAGATCTGCAATCCGAGGGGGTTGAACGTGCAGGCGACGTCGGTCCCGGTGACCGTCAGCTGGTCCTGATCGCGGCGATGCGTTGGACGGCCGAGGGGCCGTCGATCACGTCCTCGTAGGCCACCACGTCCAGGCGACCCCGCACCACCTCGAGGAGCTCGCCGGTGCGCAGCAGGAAGTCGGGGTTGCTGGGCCGGCCGCCGAGGGCGGGGTGGCGCTCGGAGAACGTCTCGTAGAGCAGGACACCGTTGTGGTCCACGACCGCGACCAGGTCGCCCAGCAGCGGCCGGTGGAGGTAGTTGGTGACCACGACCCCGCCGAAGCGGCGTCCTTGGAGCAGTGCCGGGGGGAAGGGGGCGCCGGCCTCGAGGTCCGCCTCGACGATCTCCAGGCCCCCGGAGCCGGTGAGGTCTCCCAGACCGCCGAGATCCCGGTCGATCGCCGTCACCGGGTGGCCATGGGCCAGGAACCAGCGGGTGTGGCGGCCGGCGCCGCAGGCGACGTCGAGCACCGGGCTTCCTTCGGGGACGAGGTCGGTCCAGCGTTGCACCCAGGCCGAGGGCGGGGCACCGGGGCCCGCCCGGTTGGGGGTCATCGTCTTGTGGGCCTGGTGGGCGGCGTACCTGGCGGCGTTACTTGAAGGCCAGGAACAGCCCGAAGTCGGACGCCGCGTCGGTCCAGACGTGGCGGAGCTCGAGACCGGCGGCAGCCATCTCGGCCCGGACGGTTGCCGGGCGGAACTTGGTCGAGATCTCGGTGCGCATGTCCTCGCCGGCTCCGAAGACCAGGTCGAGGCCGAGCCCCGACACCCGGACCTCCTGGCGGCGCAGGGACCGCAGGCGCATCTCGATGCGCTCGTGGGTGGTCTCGAAGAAGGCGACGTGTTCGAAGCCGCCCGGGTCGAAGTCGGCCCCCAGCTGGCGGTTGAGGGCCGAGAGCACGTTGAGGTTGAAGGCGGCGGTGACGCCCCGGGCGTCGTTGTAGGCCGCCTCCAGGCGGGCGATGTCCTTGACCAGGTCGCAGCCGAGGAGCAGCGAGTCGCCCGGGCGCAGGCCGCCGGCGATTTCCGCCAGCATGACCGCCCGACCGGCGGGGTCCAGGTTGCCGATGGTGGACCCGAGGAAGGCGACCATGCGCCGCCCGGGCCCCGACCGGACCTGGGGCAGCACCGGGAGATGGCGGGCGAAGTCGCCCACCACGGCCTGCACCATCGTGCCGGGATACTCATCGGCCACCGCATCGGCGGCCGCCCGCAGGGTGGTCTCGGCGCAGTCGAAGGGCACGAAGCTGCGCAGGCAGCCGGCCTCGGCGAGGGCGTCGAGCAGCAGGCGGGTCTTCTCCGACGTGCCCGAGCCCAGCTCCACCAATGTGGCGGCGGTGGTGGCAGCGGCGATGTCGGCGGCGTGGGCCTCCAGGATCTCCCGCTCCCGGCGGGTCGGGTAGTACTCGTCCAGGCGGGTGATCTCGTCGAAGAGTTGGCACCCCACCTCGTCGTAGAACCACAGCGGTGAGAGGACCTTGGGCGTGGCGGTGAGGCCCCGGCGGGCGTCGGCCCGCAGGGCGTCGTTCATCTCGTCGGGGCCGAGGTGGACCTCGACGACGACGGGGAGGGCCTCACCGACCGCCGTGTTCATGCGGCCACCATCGGGCGGGTGCGGCTGGGCTCGCCCCGGGTGGCGGCCACCACGCTGCCGTCCGCCACCCGCACCCAGGCGGGGTCGTCGTCGTAGGGCTCGGAGGCGATGACGGTGCTGTGCTGGGCGCCGTGCGGGGCACCGGTTTCCAGGACGAACAGCGAATCCCCGCAGGCGGTCGCCCCCAGGTGCTCGCCGTCGGTCAGCACCATGTTGAGGCGGCTGCCCGGGCTGGCGGTCTGGATACGGCGCACGACGGCCTCGAGGGCGGCGGCCGGGGGGGCGCCGGCGTCGATCTGGTCGAGGGCGAGGGCGAACAGGACCTCGGAATCGGCGGTACCCGTGATGGTGGCTGCCCGTTCAACCGAGAGCGCGGCCAGCAGGGCGACCTTGCCGCCCGCAGCAAAGCCCCGCACCTCGCCGTTGTGGGCGAACAGCCACCGGCCGGCCAGGTAGGGGGCGGTGGAGGTCTCCTCGCTGGGCGACGGGGGGGTGGCGTCACGCACCGAGGCGAGGACCGCGGGTGCCAGGACGGTGCCCGCCAGGGAGGCGAAGGAGCGGTCGGACCAGATCGGCATCGCCCGCCGGTACTGCACCGGCTCGGGGCGTACCGCCGGCACGTACCACCCGACGCCGAAGCCGTCGGCATTCACCGTGCCCCGGGTCTGGAAGCGGGGCGCCCAGCTCTGGCGCAGCAGGGAATGGGGCGGCGTGAGCAGGAGGTGCTCCAGGCTGCGGTCGGGGCCGAGGTAGGCGAGCAGACGGCACATCGTGAAGTCCGTTCCGGTCGGGGCGGCTCAGGCGTCCCGCGCGCAGCGGAAGCCGGCGAAGATCTGGCGGCGGATGGGGAAGTCCCAGTTGCGGAACGTCGAGCGGATGGCTGCGGGATGCGTCGCCCACGACCCGCCCCGCAGTACCTTGTAGCCCTTGGAGAAGAAGACATCGGAGTACTCCGGGTAGGGGAACCAGCCGAAGCCCGGGTAGGCCTCGAAGTCGGAGGCGGTCCACTCCCAGACATCGCCCACCATCTGGTGGCAGCCCCAGGGGCTGACGCCGTTGGGGTAGGCGCCCACCGGGGCCGGCCCGTAGTGGCGCTGGCCGAGGTTGGCGTAGGCGTCGGTGGGCTCGTCGTCGCCCCAGGGGTACCGCCGCTTGCGGTGGTCGTTTCCGGCCGATGCCGCCTTCTCCCACTCCGCTTCGGTGGGGAGGCGCTTGCCGGCCCAGCGGGCGAAGGCGTCGGCCTCATACCAGCACACGTGGCAGACGGGCTCGTCGCCGGGCAGCGGCTCCGGCCAGCCGAGGCGCACCCGGGACCATTCGTGGGCGCCCTCCCGGCGCCAGAACTGGGGGGCGGTGAGGCCGGCCTTCTGGCGGTGCTCCCAGCCCGGCGCGCTCCACCAGCGGGGGTCGTCGTAGCCGCCCTGCTCGACGAAGAGCTGGTACTGGGCGTTGGTCACCGGCGTGGTGTCGATGCGGAAGGGGGGAAGGTCGATCGTATGCGCCGGGCGCTCGTTGTCGTAGGCCCAGGGCTCGGTGTCGGTGCCCATCAAGAACGGGCCGCCGGCGACGAGGACCTCCTCGGGGCCGGTGGGGCCACCCGGGGGCGGGGGCGTGGAGTCCGGGCGGTAGCCGGGGTCGGCCATGAGCTGGAGGGTGGCCAGCATGGTCTCGTCGTGCTGGTGCTCGTGCTGGATGACCATGCCGTAGACGTAGGCGTCGGTCAGCAGGCGCTGCTCGCCGTCGAAGTCGACGCTGTCCAGGACGTCCAGGACCTTGCCCCGGACGGTGCCGATGTAGCTGCGGGCCTCCTTCGGGCCCAGCAGCGGCAGCGTGGGGCGGTCGGCCCGGGGGTGCTTGAAGGCGTCGTAGATGTCGTCTAGGTCCCTCGGTCCGGCCCGCAGCCCGGCGACCGCCTCCAGCAGCCAGAGCTCCTCGAAGTTGCCGACGTGGGCCAGGTCCCAGACCAGGGGCGACATGATCGGCGAGTGCTGGCGGAGAAGGTGCTCGTCGGGGAGGGGCTCGAGGAGGTCGAGCGAGCGCCGGCGGACGGCCTCGAGGTCGCTGGCCACCTCGTCCTTGGTCTTGGGATTGGTCTTGGGATTGGTCTTGGGGTGGAGGATTGGCTTCCCCGTTTGCTTTCCAGTCAGGCCGTCCATACGCGCTCCCGGGATTCGTGGGCGGGGCGGGGGTCGGTTTGGCTCTGGTTCTGGGGGCCCTGCGGTGGGCCTGCGTGCGCAGGTGGGTGCGCTAGTGGGTGCGGGTCGACGCCGGCGTAGCAGCTGCCGGTGTCCGCCCAGGCATCGAGGAGGTCGTCGGCCGGGCAGCGGCCGTGCGCGACATAGCGGTCGGTGTACGCCGCGACCGTGGCCTGGGCTGCGGCATCGGCCCCGATGCGCGGGAGGGCCTGCAGGGCGGCGTTGAAGCACTCCTGGGCGGTCTGGTTGAGGATCGGGTGGTCCAGGCCGTGGCGGGCGGACTCGACCCACAGGTTGGCGGCCGGAGCGGTCACCCGCTGGGCGGTGTCGGAGGCCTCGGGGTCGCAGACCAGGGCGGCGGCGACCAACAGGGGCACCCGCCACCAGGGCTCGGGGAGGGCGTCGATGAAACGGAGCTCCAGCCAGCCCCGGGGACGGACCGGCGGGAAGAGCGTGGTGAGGTGGTAGCCCAGGTCATCCTCGTCGGGGAACCCCAGCGCATGGCCCCGGGCCATCCAGGCCCCGAACGTCAGGTGGTCCAGACCGGGCAGGAAGGCACCGCTCGGCTCCCGGACCAGCATCACCTGGGCGTTCAGGGCGTAGCGGGCCCAGGCGTTGGGGGCGTTCTCGGTGCGCTCGTCGTTGAGCGGCACCGGGGAGGTGCGGGACAGGTCGAGGCCCCGCCACACCGCCGCCCGGCTTGATCGCCACCCGCTGGGGGCACCGTGGCGGAAGGGGGAGTTGGCGAAGGCGGCGCCCAGCACCGGACCGAGGAGGTTGGCGGTGCGCCAGCGGTGCTTGTGCTCCTTGGGCGGGCCGAGGTCGAGGTTGACCTGCACCGAGGCGCTGGCGCACATCATCGAGCGCCCGTCGGGGCCGCCCCGGTCGAAGAACTGCTCCATGGCGACGTAGCGGGGAGCCTCCAGGATCCGGCGCTCGGGGCGGACCGGGTCCAGGCCGAGGCTGAGCATGTCGATGCCGGCCCCGGTCAGCCGCTGGCGGGCGGCGGCGGTGTCCTGAGCCATGGCGAGGCAGACCTGATCGGGGGTCCCGGGCGGTGAGCTGAGCTCGATCTGGCCCCCGGGCTCGAGGGTGACCTTGGATCCGGCGGGCAGCTCGCCAGCGATCTCGCCAAGGGCCTGGGCGGTGTCGACCGGGATGTGCTCGTCGGGCATGCCGAGCGGGGTGGTGAGCCACTCGATCTCGAGGCCGCAGAGCACAGGGCTCCCGGAGGTGGCCCCGTTGGCCGCATTTGCCGCAGTGCGGGCCGAGCTGGCGGCGGGGAAGGACTGCTGCTCGATGAACCGGACGGCGTCGTCGGTCCGAAGGCTGGGTTGGGGTGAGGGCATGGATATTCGCCTGGTCGAGGGCCGAAACGACCCGGGGGCTCTGCTGCAGCTCCCCGGGCAACGCTCACTTGTGAGCAGCCTACGGCGTCCTTTGCACCGCTCGGATGAGTCGATTCACCTTACCCGAGGTCAACTGCTACTGATGCGACGAGTATTCCCAAGCCGGATCTGGGCAACCTGGTTTTCCCCTGGGTAGCGGTGCCCAACCGTCATCGGGACCCGGGCCCGGGAAGGGGCTACCCACTCGCAACAGCGACGGGCTTTTTCGTGCCTAGATGATCGCCACAGGAGCGGTGACATGTGCATGAACGCCGGAAGACCTTGCCGAACGGCCTGCACCGGCTCTCAATGCTCCAGCCGGGCCACCCGCACACCCCGCTCACCCAGCTCCCGCAGGAACGCCAGCGGCTCGAACGCCGCCTCGGGCGCCAGCACCCCGGCCCCCGGCACTTGACCGGCCCCCAGCTGCAGGGCGGCCACCACCAGCGGCCCGGCCTCGAGGTTGGCCAGGTGGTCCACGACGCCGAAGGTTGTCACCCGGGTCGCACCGCCGCTCCGCCCGGTGGCATCGACCCGCAGGGATGACCAGCCCGTGGGGCGGGCACTGAACGGCCCCAGGCCCGAAGCGATCCCCCTGGTCAAGGTGCCGAGCTTCAGCCTGGTCACCCCCCCCGACGCCCCGGGCAGTGGCCGCACCGGGTCGGGTTCCCCGGACGACGCCCGGGCCACCACATGGGCCAGCGCCGTTGTCGAGGCTCCCGCCATGCCTCCTTTGACGACCAGGGAATCGAGGCCCGGGTAGCGCTGCGGCAGCGTGTGGACCTCGGCCCCGCGTACCAGGTGGACCCGTTGCCAGCCAACGGGTTCGGGGAAGAACACCCGCTCGGCCCAGGCTCCCGGGTCGTGGTGGGTGAGGGTGCCGTCCTGCATAATCTCGGCCACCCCGGACCACCCGACCAAAACCCGCTCCAGCCCGTCCGAGCCCTCGTCGTTGCGGGAGGTGCACCAGGCGATCCGCACCGACCGGACATGCTCCAGTCGTTCCAGGGCTGCCCGGGCGAGCAGGTTGCTGAGGCCCGGCGTCCAGCTCATGCCGGCGACCACCGCGGACCCACCCCCCGGCCGGGTCGTGCGTCGGGCCAGCATCGCCGTCACGATGTCGGGGTCCTCGCACGCTGTGACGTAGGGCACGCCCGCGCTGAGGGCGGCCTCGGCGCCCGTCATCTCCGCCTCGGGGTTGCCCTCCAGGCAGGCGACGGCGACGTTCGAACCGGCGATCGCCCCCGCGATGCCCTCGACGGTGAAGACAGCGGGAGCGGCGATCACCCGGCGGGGATCGAGCGGACCGAGCAGGCGGGCGAGGTCACGCTCGTCCTGGCCGACGATCACCACCGAGGAAACATCGGGGCGCTCGAGGAAGTCGCGGACCACCCGCAGGCCACGGCTGCTCGCCGCCCCCAGGACCGCCACCCGCATCAGAGCCTCGCTCTAGTGGCGATTGGCGTTGGAGCCGTTCCCGGAAATCCCTTCGCGCCACAGGCCCTCGGGGGGATTGGACCGTGACTTAACCTGCTTGGCCACCCAGACGCCCAAGGCAGCGATCGCCCCCAGGCGCACCAGCCGCACGATCCAGCGGCGGGCTGGACGGCGACGCTTCTTGGATACCGCCTGTTCCTCGGTCATACCGGTTCCTCAGCCATGCGGGCAGGCTAGCACGGTGCTCTTCGCCCGAGCCACCCTCGGCGGTGTACGCTACCGGGCTCCGCCCCGTAGCTACGTATAGCTGCCGACCCCGGGTACCCTGAAGGTATGGAAAACGTGCAGCCGGCGGAATCAGTGGTCGACCTCCTGGGGCGGCCGGTGCGGGATCTCCGCATCTCGGTTACCGACCGGTGCAACTTCCGCTGCGTCTACTGCATGCCCAAGGAGGTCTTCGGCCCGGGCTACCAGTTCCTCAAGGGAGCCAACCTGCTCAGCTACGAGGAGATCGCCCGCCTGGCCACCATCTTCTACGGCCTCGGGGTGCGGAAAATCCGCCTGACCGGTGGGGAGCCGCTGGTCCGCAAGGGCGTCGACCGGCTGATCCGCATGCTGACCGAGATCCCCGGCTTGGACGTGGCCCTCACCACCAACGGGTCGCTGCTCTCCCGCCAGGCGCAGGCGCTGGCCGACGCCGGCCTCACCCGGATCACCGTCAGCCTGGACTCGCTGAACGACGAGACCTTCAGTGCCATGAACGACGTCGGCTGCCCGGTGTCGCAGATCCTGGAGGGCATCGACGCCGCCGCCGCCGCCGGGCTGAACCCGGTGAAGATCAACATGGTGGTGAAGCGGGGCCTCAACGAGGACTCCGTGCTGCCGATGGCCGAGTACTTCCGCCACACCGGCCACATCCTGCGCTTCATCGAGTACATGGACGTGGGCACCACCAACGGGTGGCGGATGGACGATGTGGTGCCCTCGGCCGAGATCATCCGCCTGATCAACGCCGAGTACCCCCTGGAGCCCGTCGACCCCAACTACACGGGCGAGGTGGCCTCCCGCTACCGGTACCGGGACGGGTCGGGCGAGGTGGGCGTCATCTCCTCGGTCACCCAGCCGTTCTGCTCGACGTGCACCCGGGCCCGCCTGTCCTCCGAGGGTCGCCTGTACACCTGCCTGTTCGCCACCGACGGCCACGACCTGCGCAGCCTGCTGCGCTCCGGACGGACCGACGAGGAGCTCGCCGACGTGGTCAAGGGCATCTGGACCCGGCGGGGGGACCGCTACTCCGAGATCCGCTCCTCGCTCACCGAGATGCCCGAGCGCAAGCCGCTCCACAAGGTGGAGATGTCCCACATCGGGGGCTGACCCCGGAGTGCGGCCCCTCAACTGAGGTCGGGGACATTCGTCCCGGGCAGTGGGACAAATGTCCCCCACAACCGGAAAAGTTTGAGCCGGGTTAGCGCCGGCGGGGGCGCAGCGGCACCACCGAGTCGCCTCCGGGCGCGGCGGTCTCCTCCCGGCGGCGTAGGTAGCCGGCGTAGTCCGGGAGGTGGCGCTGGTACTCGCTCCCCATGAGGGGCGAGGAGATGAGGAAGTCGGCCGTCGCCCGGTTGCAGGCGACCGGGATGTTCCACACCACCGCGATGCGCAGCAGGGCCTTCACATCGGGCTCGTGGGGCAGCGGCTCGAGCGGGTCCCAGAAGAAGACGAGGAAGTCGATGTCACCCTCGGCGATCATCGCCCCCAGCTGCTGGTCGCCCCCGAGGGGGCCACTCTTCAGCTTCTGCACCGGGATCTCCAGCTCGAGCTCCAGCAGGGCGCCGGTGGTCCCGGTGGCGTACAGGGTGTGGGCGGCGAGCAGGTCGCGGTTGTAGCGGGCCCACTCCACCATGTCCGGCTTCTTGTGGTCGTGAGCCACCAGGCCGATGTGCTTCGGCGTGCTCAGCCCGGCAACGTTCGTGGTCATCCATGGCTCCTTGGCCGTCGCGAGTGGGGGGTCGATGGCGGGGCCTGGGGATCCGGCTGGGTGCCCGGGGGCGGGCCCGGTGCCCACGTCATCTGCTCCCCAAGGATAGAGGGCGCGCGTGAACGAATCGTTACGGGAGGTTGAACATTCGGCGAAGAGCGGGAAAATGCCCCGGCGCGCGCCGGAACGCGTGTTACTCTGGCTGCAGCAGTAGGCAAGACGCCGCTGCGTGAGGTTCTCTCGCTTGTCGCTCCTTTGCGGATGTCTCGGGCGATCGCAACCTCGCCTTGGACCACCGCCTTCGGCCCAACAACGGGCCGGGAAGGAGCCACACGCACGTGTCTACCCAGTCCCTCATGTCGCCTGACATCTCCCCCGCCGACGAGCCGATGGAAGCGTCGCTCGACGAGTCCCTGGTAGCCGACGTCGACCTCGTCGACGACGAGTTCCCCGAGGACGAGCCCAGCACCACCTTCGCCGACCTCGGCGCCTCCGAGGAGGTCGTCGCCGCCCTGGCGGCCAAGGGCATCGTCTCGCCCTTCGAGATCCAGACCATGGTGATCCCCGACGCCCTGGCCGGCAACGACATCCTGGCCAAGAGCCGTACCGGGTCGGGCAAGACCCTGGCCTTCGGGGTGCCGCTGGTGGAGCGCCTCGCCGGGGCGCCCCCCAAGCCCGCCGCCGTGATCCTGACCCCCACCCGCGAGCTGGCCTCGCAGGTGGCGGAGGAGATCAGCGTCATCGCCAAGGCCCGGGGGCTGAAGGTCACCGCGGTCTACGGCGGCGTCGGCCTGAACGAGCAGGGCCGCACCGCCTCCCGCTCGCAGATCATTGTCGCCACCCCCGGCCGCCTCTTCGACCTGATGGGCCGCCGGATGGTCAACCTCGCCACCGTGCAGTTCTTCGTCCTCGACGAGGCCGACCGGCTGCTGGACATGGGCTTCAAGCCGCAGGTCGATCGCATCGCCCGCACCGTGCCCACCGATCGCCAGACGATGTTCTTCTCGGCAACCCTCGACGGCGAGGTCGGCCGGCTGGCAGAGCAGTACACCCGCAACCCCAAGCTCCACGAGACCGTGTCGCCCAAGGAGACCGTGGACGAGATGGATCACCGCTTCGTCCCGGTGACCATGGACAACAAGGTGACCGCCCTGTCCGACCTGCTGACCGCCGAGCAGGGCCGGGCCCTCGTGTTCGTCAAGACCAAGCGGGGCGCCGACCGGCTGGTGCAGCGGCTCAAGACCCACGGCATCAAGGCGGCGGCGATGCACGGCGACCTGACCCAGGCTGCCCGGGAGCGGGCGCTGGCCTCCTTCGACGCCGGGCGGGTACAGACCCTGGTGGCCACCGATGTCGCCGCCCGGGGCCTCGACCTCGACTGCATCACCCACGTCATCAACTTCGATCCGCCCGAGGACGAGAAGGCCTACGTCCACCGGGTGGGGCGCACCGCCCGTGCGGGGCGCACCGGCACCGGCATCACGTTCGTGCTCCCGGATCAGGAGCGGGATGTCAGCCGGATCGCCTCCCGCCTGCAGTTGAAGACCGAGTTCGAGCAGGAGGGCCTGAAGGTGGCGCCGCCGGCGCCGGTGTTCCAGAGCCGGCGGCGGGGACGGGGTCAGCCCCTGCTGGGGCGGCGCCCGCGGCCGCGGGCGTAGGAAACTCTCAGCCCCGCTTCAGGGGCCGTTCACCATCCGTTAAAATACGATTGCTACGCTGCGTGCGCAGCATCGACCGATCCATTCCAGGCTGACGCCATAGAGGCCGACGCCGTTAGGCCGACGCCACAGCGGCGGGACCCACATTGCGGTCCGCCCAGCCCGGGCCATGACGCCCGGGTCCCATCCCGACCATACCGAGGAGGACTTCGCATGGCTTCGACGCGCATTACGGTGGTTCTGCAGGTTGACCACGAGCCCGATATGGAATCCGACATCGAGCTGCCCCGGCGGGCGGCCGATTTCCTGGAGCACGCCCTGACCCAAGTGGACGGCCTGGGGGCCGTGGACGTCATCAGCGGGGAGACCGACACCTTGGTGTGGACCCCGAGGCGGGAGCGGGGCTACCGGTTCGACTAGGCCGCTGCGCCCGGGGCCGGGCCGCCACTCCCGGCTCCCCGGGCGCCGGCCCGGCGGGTCAGCGGGTGCCGACCCCGACGATGAGTTCGCACGGCGCGGCGAAGCCTGCGCCGGTCTCGAACTGGCGGAGGGACTCCTCGATCTCGGCCCAGGCCTCGTCGCGCTCGGCCTCGGCGAGCCCCGACAGCATCTGGTGCAGGGCGCCGAACGACTCCCGCTCGAAGCGCACACACTCCGCGGTGGTGCCCATCCGCACGGGGGCATCCAGGCGCCGGGTGTGCACGGCGGTGAAGCCCGCCCGCTCGAAGGCAGCCTCCAGGACGCCGGGGGCACCCAGGCTGAACGGGCCGGGTTGTCCGGGCTGGGGCGGGGGCAGCGCCGCCCGTCGGCGGACGATCGACACGGGGATGGAGAAGAACGAGTTGCGCTCGGGCGTCGAGAAGACGATCACCCCCAGCCGGCCGCCCACGCGCAGCGCCTGGCGGATGCCGGTCAGGGCGCCGTGCTGGTCGGGGAAGTAGATGAGGCCCAGCCGGGAGATGACCGCGTCGAAGGTCTCGGGCTCGACGTCGAGTGCTTCGCCGTCCACCACCCGGGTGGCCACGTTGCCCAGTCCGGCGGCCCGGGCCTGGGCCTCGGCGAAGCGCAGGATGTTCTCCGAGATATCGGTCGCCAGGATGGACCCGGTCGGTCCCACGCGACGCGCCGCCGCCAGGGTCTGCCCGCCCGCCCCAGCAGCGACGTCGAGGACCCGGCTGCCGGTGGTGATGCCGACCAGATCGAGCATGGCCTCGGTGGCTTCACCCAGCCACTCCTCGAGGATCGGCCCCCAGGCGTTCCAGGCGGGAGCCGTCTCCTGCCATTGCTCGGCTGTGGTGCGCTTGTAGGCCGCTGCGTCGAAAGCCGTGACCTCGTCCACCTGCTCCGCCATCTGTCCCCCCTCCCGTTGTCCTCCTCGATCCAGCCAAGGAGGTCCTGCTGGGCCACCGGTCCTTGTTGTGGCTGTGCTACGAGGAACAGGCGCTGGTCCCCGAGGACACGTCGGCGAACGCCTGGTTCAGCTGGCCGGCATAGAGGTCGGGGAAGTGGTCGATGCCCTTGCCGTCGGCCGTCACACCCTTCGGCGAGTTGTCGGCACCCCCGGCTGCGGTGGCGTTGGCAAGCGTGAGGTACTGCACCGGGACCCCGAGGCAGACGGCGTCGGCAGCCACCTCGTGCGCAAACGCCTCATCGGCGGCGAGGGCTGCGGCCTGGTCGGGCGCCAGGGCCGACAGCGGCGCGAAGCCGAGAATGACGCCGATGACGGTGCCCGGGTCGGCGGAGGCCAGGGCCGGGTCGCTCTGCGTCGTGAAGACGGCGATGATCCGCCAGGTCTGGATGACGAACCAGCCATGGGAGTGGGCGGCGATCGAGGCGTCGGCCTGCGCCGCCCGTTCGGTGTTGAAGCACTCGTGCGCGCTGGCCGACGAGGCCAGGAGAGCGACGCTGGTGGCCGCCGCCACGCCCGCGAGCGCGAGCTTGCCAAAGGTCCGCATGGTGTTCCCCCCTGTGACGAGCCTGGCACCGCCCACCGGTGCCAGAGAAGCGTGAGTCTCAGGTGATCTTAATGCACGCGCGGGAACGCTCGGCCGGGCCCTCCGACGCGTGCCTGCGGTTACCCTGCCCGGCGGAACGTGTCGTACCGCTCCTCAAGGAGTACGGGATCAGGACGGCTGGCCCGGTTCCTCGGCACAATCAGCCCGGCACCATTCAATTCCTGCAGCCCATGGCGAAGCATGGGTCCATCGACTTCATCGAGCACGTCCCGGCGGACCTCCACGACCAGATCGGGCCGCACCCCGAGGATGTCGGCATCGAAGGCGGCGTGATGCAGCCGGCACAGGCTCAGGCCGTTGGGCACGACCGGGAGCCCCTTGGGATGGGTGTCCGGAAGGATGTGGGCTGCATCGAGCAGCTCCTCGTGTCGTAGGCGACACATCGCGCACGACCTGCCGTAGGCCAGCAGCACCTGCTCGCGGAATACCGCCTGGTGCAGCCGCTGGCGGGCCAGGCGGGTGACGTAGCGGCGGCGGGCATCGACCAACGGCGCGGTATCCGGCTCCCAGGCGACTGCCTCGTCGTTCCTGAGGAACACCGAGAGGTCGGCGGGGTCGTCCGCCACCACGTAGACCGGCCAGTGCGCCAGGTACCTCCCGGGCACGAGGCCTTCCAGGTAGATGAGCGGGACGCCGGCCTGGAGGGCCCGCCGCAGCCCGAGGTTCTCGTGGTGATCGGGATCGCTGCCCCGGTACCGGTAGCGCAGGCCGTCCTCGGTCATGCCGTCGTCGTAGGGCCGGGGTCGGCGGAGGTCGGGAGCGGCGGTGGTGAGCGTCAGGGGGATGCCCGAATCGATGGCCGCCGGCTTGAAAATGCCTTGCGGGCCAACGAGGGGGACCCGGGCGCCGTCATGGAGGAAGCCCGCCTCCAGGGCGGTGCGGGCGATGACCCCGCCCGCCGGGCGGGCCACCCGGTCCAGGTAGGCGAACGCCGCGGCCCTGACGGCCTGATCCCTCGGCGTGGTCCCCAACACAGCCACAACGCCCGAGCCTACTTGAGGTCGTCCCAACGCTCGCCTGGCGAACTGGGGCTATTTCGAAGGCTCGCGGCAGTCAGCGCCGGCCTTTCCCCATGCCGATGGCCCCAGGTGTGATCGTGATGCTCATACCCGGCTCGTTATTGATCTCGGCTGCGGCTGCAACCGAGGCGGCTATGCGTTCCAGCGCCGCGATCCGGTGCCCCCCGAGATCGCGGCCCGGGCCTCCCTGGTAGTAGTTGTTCGCCTCGATGGTGATCTGCTGGAACCCGAAGACCTGCCCGCCCACGCTCACGCCGTGGCGCTTCAGGTCAATCAACCGTTCGGTGCACCCGGCGACGCCGCCGCCCTTCTCGCTGGTGACCACCTGCAGGGTCCGCCTGAGGACATGCTTGCGCCGATCGGGGACGTAGCTCCTGCGCTTCGTGATCTTGCCGCCGTACTTCGACTTGACCTTTCGCACCACCTTCCTGCGAGGCAGGGCCTGAATGGAGCGTGGGGTCGACGTGCACGGGCTGGCATCGAGTTTGCGTACCGCCAGCGTGTTGGTTGCGTTGGGAAGAAGGTGCCCACCCAAAGCCAGCTGCCCCAGGGCCCGGATGAGCTCGTCCTCGGCGTGGTGCCCGCCCGACGAGACGCCCGCGCCGACCTTCGAAGCGTTGACGTCCGCCCGCAGACCAACGGCGGTCATCCCGACGGTCTGCCAGAAATGGCGGCCCCCACGGGCTGCCTTCCGCTGCTGCTTGCTCTGGCCCGCGATCGTGTATTTCATCTCCCACCGCCGCTGGACGGTCGGCGGCGGGCCGCCGGCGGGCGGTCCCAGTTGGCTGACGAGCCGGGCCACGGCACGGTTGCCCGCCGTGGCTTGGAGGTCGAGCAGCATGGCTTGCTGGGGAACCAATCCCGGGCGGCTCACTTCCCGGCGAGCCCGCTGCTCGGCACGCGCCCGGGGAGGAGCCAACTCCGCCATATACATGCCCGTGGTCTACCGAATCCCCGCGCCCGGGGGCAAGGGCTGGCGGGTCATGCTTCGCTGCCCAATCGGGCACCAGGGCCGAGCTGTTGGGGTCGCATTCCCCGCGGCCGCCGGCGTCTGCGGCCCCACCGCCGCCGCCGGATCAGGCCTGCCAGCGCCGGGCCGCGGCCCAGCCGAACGCCGCCGCCGCTAGGGCCCCGACACCGCCGATCAGGATCGGGATGCGGGCTCCCCCGGCGTCGGAGATCGCCCCGAGGATCGGCCCACCGATCGGGGTCGTCCCCACCAGCAGCACGGTCTGGATGGCCAGCACCCGGCCCATCATGGCCGGGTCGGTGCGCACCTGGGCGATCGCCGTGGTCGCCGTCATGTAGGCGACGCTGGCCGCACCGACCGCGGCCGTGAGCACCGCGGCCAGGGCAACATCCGGGACGGGCGTGAGGAGGAGCATCGTGATGCCCAGGGCGGCCGACCCGAGGGCGACGGTCCTCAGGGTGATGGAGGAACGGCGGGCGACGAGGAACGCACCGACCAGGGCGCCCGCGCTGAAGGCGGCGTAGACCACGGTGTAGGCGGCGTCGCTGCCGTGGAGGCCCTGCTCGACGAAGAGCGGCACGGTGACGGTGAAGTTGTAGCTGACCGTCCCGACGACGAGCAGCAGGACGAAGGTGACCCACAGCTCGGGGACGCTGGCGATGTAGCGCACCCCCGCCCGGATCTGCCCCCGGCCCCGCGGGGTGACCGGGACCCGGCGGAGCTCGGCCGGGCGCATCATCCAGAGGGCCGTGAGCACCGAGACGTAGGAGACGGCGTCGACGGTGAACGCCCAGCCGTAGCCGACGCTCACGATCAACACGCCGGCCACCAGCGGGCCGATGACCCGGGAGATGTTGACCATGGCGCTGTAGAGCGTCACGGCGTTCGGTACGTCGGCGGCGGGCACCATCTCGTTGACGAATGACCGCCGGATGGGGTTGTCGAAGGCGAGGAAGCACCCGCCAGCTGCGGCCGTCACGTAGAAGGCGGTGAGCGGGGCGTGGTGGGCGAACGACAGGCCGGCGAGCGTGAAGGACTGGGCCATCTCCAGGGCCTGGGTGACGTAGAGCAGGCTGCGCTTGCTGGAACGGTCGACGATGACGCCGGCCCAGGCCGACAGCACCAGGATGGGGCCGAACTCGCAGGCGGAGAGCACGCCGACGGCCACCCCGCTGCCGGTCCGGTGGAGCACGAGCAGGGTCAGGGCGGTCAGCGTCAGCCAGTTGCCGCTGTTGGAGATGGTCTGGCCGATGAAGAACAGGCGGAAGTTGCGCGCCCCCAGGGAGGACAGGGTGCGCCGGAGGAAGCTGCGGGGGGGCTGCTCGTCGATCACGGTGCCGGGGCTCCTGATGGGGGCGGTCTGGGGGGACTGGCCGTAAGGGCGAACCGGATGCCCCATTCCGGTTAATGTCCATCATGCCCACT
This sequence comes from Actinomycetota bacterium, assembly GCA_035765775.1. Classification (NCBI taxonomy): domain Bacteria; kingdom Bacillati; phylum Actinomycetota; species Actinomycetota bacterium. The sequence goes on from DASTWV010000055.1 coordinate 118,072, forward strand.
GCGATGGGGATCGCCAGGGAGATGGGATGGGGCTGACCAAGGACGGGCTGGCGCACTTCGACGAGGTGGCGGCCGGGTACGTCGCCGACGACCAGGTGCCGGGCCTGGTTGCGCTCGTTGCCCACGGCGAGGAGGCCCATGAAGTCGCACTCGGCTTCCGGTCGGTGGGCGGTCCCCCGGTCACCCGGGACTCGCGGTTCCGGATCTCGTCGATGTCCAAACCGATCACCGGTGCCGCCACGCTCGTCCTGGCCGGGGAGGGCCTCTTCGACCTGGACGAGCCGGTGGACCGCCTGCTCCCCGAGCTGGCCGGGCGGCGGGTGCTCCGGCGGCCGGACGGCCCTGTGGATGACACCGTCCCGGCCGTGCGGGCGATCACCGCGCGTGACCTCCTGACGTTCACCTTCGGCTTCGGCCAGGTGATCGAGATGTTCGCCGGCGGGGATCCCTGGCCGGTCGTGGAGGCGGCGAACGCGCTCCACCTGGCCACCCTGGGGCCGCCCCAGCCGGGCGAGGCCCCGGACGCCGAGACCTGGATCGACCGGTTCGCAACGCTGCCCCTGCTGGCGCAGCCGGGTGAGCGCTGGTGCTACAACTCCGGGGCGCAGGTGCTGGGGGTGCTGCTCGGGCGGGCCGCCGGCATGCCGCTCGACGAGGTGCTGCGCACCCGGATCTTCGATCCCCTGGGCATGGACCGCACGACATTCTGGGCCGAGGCCCGACTCCTGCCGACCGCCTACATGCCCGGGCCGGAGGGCCTGGTGGTCTGGGACCCGCCGGAGGGGCAGTGGAGCCGGCCCCCCGCCTTTTTCGACGCCGCCGCCGGCCTGGTGTCGGACGTCGATGACATGGTGGCGTTCGGCCGGATGTTCCTGGCGGGCGGGTCCCCGGTCCTGTCGGCGGCGGCGGTGGCGGACATGACCCGCAACCACCTGACGCCTGAGCAGCGCCAAGGAGGCGCCGGCTTCCTGGGCGATGCCGGATGGGGGTTCTGCACCGGGGTCGCCGTGGAGGGGGCTCAGGCGGGGTCCTTCGGGTGGGACGGGGGCCTGGGAACCTCGTGGCTGGTCGACCCGGTGCGCGATCTGGTCGTCGTTGTGCTGACCCAGCGGCTCTTCGGCGGGCCGTTGGGGGCCGAGGTGCACCGGGAGCTGCAGGCCGCCGCCTACGCCGCCCTGACCTAGATCGGTTGATCGTCAAGGCATGGTGCGCAGATAGGGTCGCCATTCCCGGGCGCGGCTGGCAGGGCTATCGGCGTCTTCGAGGTCGGTCCGAACGCACGCTGAGCGTAACGAAGGGCCTCTCCGAGATCTCTCCGCAGGGAGCCGTTAGTCCGGGCCTGAAGGTTATGAAACTTCTCTGAACTGACGCAATCCCGATCGCACTCCGAACCGTAGACCTCTCCGTCAGCTGACGCCGACCCGCTGCTAACCGGAGAAGGAGCTACTCGATGTCTCGTCGCCTTCGTTTCACGATGGCCGCTGCGGCGGTCGCCACTGCATGCCTCCCCGTTGGTCCCGCCGCGCTCGCCCGCGGCGGTGGTGGGACGCCCCCGCCCCCGTCAGCTCCGGTGGTGACCTTCACGCCGACCTCGTTGACCTTCGGCTCCGAGCCGATCGGGGCAACGAGCGCCGCGCAGTCGATCACGGTCGCGAACACCGGCAACGCCAACCTGTTCATCAACAGCGCCCAGACCCGGGGGGCCGATCCTCTGGACTTCACCCAGGTCAACGACGGGTGCTCCGGCCTGACCCTCCCGCCCGGGACCAACTGCAGCGTGGCCATCGACTTCTCTCCCACTGCCACCGGGACCCGCTCGGGCACCTTTATCCTCACCGACAACGCCGCCAACAGCCCGCAGAACGTGGCCCTCACCGGCACCGGGACCGGGACCAACCCGCCGCTGACCATCAACACCCAGTTCATGACCTGCACGAACGGGGTGTGCGACATCGGCTCCGGCCAGAACGTGTTCGTCAACAACTTCTTCACCACGGACTTCCTGGCCAGCGGTGGCACCACCCCCTATACCTGGTCCGCCCAGCCGCCGGCGGGGTTGGCGCTGCACCCCTCCGGGCTGATCCTGGGCTCGCCGACCGTCCAGGGGACCACCACCTTCACGGCGACCGTGACCGACGCCAGCGGCGCCACGGCCACCGGGACGTTCTCGCTCACCGTCACCCCGCCGCCGGCGCCGACACCGCCCGGATGCCAGACGGGCGGGACCCTCACTGAGGCGCTCAGCGGCTCTGCCTTCAACGGCCAGACGCCGAACGGGCAGGCCCAGTCGGACGAGACGCAGTTCAGCGGGTGCGGCGGGTTCAGCGTGCTGACGGTCCAGGTGAGCCACGTGAACCTGCCCGACGGGACCCAGCTGTGGGTCACCCTGGACTTCAATCCCGTGGGCGTGATCACCCTGCGCGGTGGCTCGGGCACCATGCAGCCCTACAACATGGGCGACTTCGGGGTGTCCCGGGACCAGATCCGGATCAACAGCGCCCTGCCGGACGTGAGCGGTGCCCAGCAGATCCTCTCCGGGGGGTCGTTCCTCTAGGCCACACCGTCAGGGCCGAGTTCGAGGGCCGGGGCGACCATCTGTGCGGCCGCCCCGGCCCTCGGGCGATCCACGAATGCCGGGCACGTCCCTCGCGTTAACACGCAGGGCGCCCAAGTGTGCCCCCGGCCTTGGGCCGTCTCACGCCTGAGACGGCCATCCGCCTCTGTCGGAGGCGGGCGGCCGCGGGGGTGGCCTTGTGCCCCCCTGATTCGCGCAGTTATGGCGGACGAATGATCGAGACGGAAGTCGCCCGGAAATACGGCGTCACCGGTCTAGATAGCTCGTTTCCGGATCACGCCATTGGAGTGAACGGACAGGTCCCATAACTGTTGGGTCGGCCGGTCCCCAGGAATGGCCTGACGGTGCAAGAGCGAACTCCATGGCCATCAAAGAGGCAGATGAGCTCGTCGCACCAGGACTCCTTTACGAGATGGGTCGGCCTCCTCATTAAGTGGACCGTCCGGCAGGGTGGCGCGGGAATCATCTAGCGCAGAGGTCAGGCGACCTGGGTGCTTCGATCACCTCCCGATTCCAGAACTCCCAGAAAGGTCTGACTCGGCATTGGGCCTAGCAGCTCCTCTACCGACGATAGGCCAAACCCCTTGCGGAGCGCCAAGAGATTGGCCAACCCGGGTGCACGGAGACCACGTGCGTAGGCCGATATGGTCGGTTCGGGAACATCACTCGCTAGGGCTAGGGCAGCCTTGCTCAGGCCACGCTCCTTCAACAATCCGCGCAGGCGCTGCGCGAACCGCGCGCGAATGAGTGCTTCCTCCTCATCTGAGATAGTTGATCCCCCTATGTCTACTCATCACTAGATAACAGTTTGACAAAGAACACATCTGTGATTCAATGCCCTCGCGCGCGATCGCGCGCCCGGCGAGGGCGCGAAGGCCCCGCCGACAAGAGTCGAGGAAGTAGCGGGTATGCAAACTGCCTCACATTCCGCGATATCCCTATTCTCAGGGTGCGGCGGCCTCGATCTGGGCCTTGAGGGCGCAGGGTGGGCGGTGCTGGCACAGCTTGAATGCGACTCTGATTGCATTCGCACTCTCGAACTGCATTCCCACGGCCACCCTCAATTGCGCCAGCTTGTACAGGCCCGCATCGAGCAACGGCAGCCCGCTCGCCTCCGTGCCGAGTTGGGGCTACGGCAAGGGGAGCTCGGATTACTCGCGGGAGGCCCTCCATGTCAGCCTTTCACGACATCAGGGCTAAGACAGGCACTTCATGATCAAAGAGCCTCCTCTGTGTTTCCTGCTTACCTCGGCTACGTATCCGAGTTCTTGCCGCGAGCCCTCCTCATTGAGAACGTCGACGGAATGCTCTCAGCAGCCTTATCCCACCGGCCACTTGCTTTGCGCGGCCGAGGTCACCCCGCGTTGCGCCAAGAAGAGACGAAAGGCTCGTTCCTGCGCTGGTTGGTCTCAGCGCTTGCGGGCCTTGGTTATGCAACCAGTTGGGCGGTGGCCGAAGTCGCGGACTATGGCGTACCGCAGTTGCGACAACGAGCCATCTTGATCGGTGTTAGGGGCCAGGATCCCTGCTTCCTGCCGCCCGCCACGCATGGGCCCGCGGGAACTTTGCCGCATAGGACACTTAGGGACGCGCTGGCCAGCGTAGGCGAAGTCGGTCCCATCCAGCCCCTTAGCGATCGGAAGCGCCGAGTGTACGAGTTGATTCCACCTGGAGGGAATTGGAGGGATCTGCCGGACGCGGTCCGTCAGGGAACGATGGGGGCCGCCTACTTCGCGGAGGGCGGGAGGGGCGGCTGGTGGCGAAGGCTTGACTGGGACCGGCCCTGCCCCACGATACTGGGAATGCCAGACCATTCGAGTACGGCTCTGATCCATCCAGAGGAGACGCGGTGCTTATCCCTATACGAGTGCGCAGCGGTTCAAACGTTTCCGAGTGCGTCGCGTTTTGCCGGTTCTCCTAGGTCCGGCTACCAGCAAATTGGCAACGCTGTGCCGCCAGTCTTTGCCGCTCAACTCGGCACAGAGTTGTTGCGGTTCCTGTCCGGCTCTCGTCGGCCGCCTCCTGCGGAGCCTGCATGGAGGAGGGCCTCGGGCAATCGAAGGATCGGTACTCACGGGTGGGCGTCACTTGACGGCGGGAAAGCGACCTTCCACCTGATGACCAGACCCCGGTCCGACCACATTTGGTCATCAGTCACTCCATCTTGGGAGCAACCAACCCTGGCGGTCCCGTAGCGGAGACATCTTCCTCCGCTTTCATCCAGGTCCCCATGCCGAAGCTTGGCTAGGATTCATGCGTGGCCAGGACTGACATTGAGAACCGGGACCTTGTCGCACGCGTACGGCAACTTAGCGGCCTCGTCTCAGGCATTGGACCAGACGATGAGCACCTTTCGACGGGCATCGCCGCCTTTGAGGATCAATTTGAGTACTGGTACCTTCGGGTCATGCGCGCCGCTGTCCCCGCGTACCGTAATCTGATTATTGAGCGTATCAATCCATTCATTAGGCGAATGGAACTCAAGGGTAAAGGGCCAGAAGCCATAGCAGCACGCCTGGTGGAGGACTACGAGCAGCGCAACTTCGTCACCGCCGGAGGATGGGCCCTTGAGGCCATGGCTATCGCCACCAGCCCCGACGGGCAGAAGTCTGCTGCTCGTGGCATCGACATGGAACGAGTGGTAGGTAAAGACCGCCATCTGTACGTTTTAAAGAGTGGGCCTGTTACCCGGAATTCCGACATCATATCATCCCTTAAGCAACATTCTAAGCAGGCGGAGAAACTGTTGCGGCAGAATCGCGGGGCGGGAGAGGTCAAGGCGAAGTACGCCGTCATGACGGGCAAGACGAGCAGCACTTACCACGACGGTGTGTGGCGCCCCTCATCGGAGGAGTTTTGGAGCGAAGTACTTGGGTTGGAGACCGCCGAAGCCGTCGAACTCGCAATGGCCATTGCATCCGTGGCGAGTGCTCTTGTGCTCTTGGATGTTGCTCAACCAATCTTCGAACTCACATCACTCGTAGCCGAGTATATTCGGTCTCCTGAGACTCCCGAGACAGCCGACTGGGAATATATCAAACTACGAACGCTTCGCAGCCGCGAGCTTTGGCGGGACGATGATGCAACGCGCCATGCTCGAGCCGAGCAAGCCCTCAATTCTAATCCTTACCTACCGTTGATTACACCAGGAGAGGCGGTACAGCAGGCAGAAACCTAGCGGCCAAGGAGGAGGAGGACCACGACGGTGCCTGCCGGCTCCGTACGGGCGAGGTCTACCCTCGATACTTCTAAACCCTCCCTACGAGATTCGACCCTGCGCTTCGGTGCCATCGGCATGGGTGGCCCTGTCCGCTCGGCCGCTCGCTCGTACCGCATGCCCAGGCAGCGTCTTACGTCGGCTCGTCTCATCTGACACACTTACCGAATGGCTCGCGTGAAGGTCGTGTTCCCGCCGCCAGAAGAGGACGAACGAGCTCGTCGCTTCCAGGTGCACATGTTCTACCTCTCAAACCTAAGTGGCTTCCTCCGTCACAATTATGGCGCCTCCGACCACGAACTCTTGGACGGCCTCCTGAGGACGCAAAGAACACTGGCGGGGTTCTGTCGCATCCAACGGCGGCGGTCCACAACAGATCCTGTAGAAGTCAAGAGATGCCTTGCGATTTCCTGGGCGAGCGAACTGCAGATCGCCTTGAATGCGAATGCAGACCGAGCGTTGCTACGTTACTCCAATGTATGGACGCCTGTTCACGCGTATTATGCCACTTACTTTTCAATGCACGCGTGGTTTGCAGCCATGGGTGGAGTCGTTGACCTCGACGACCACACGAGCACTCTGAGGTACATAGCAACTCAAATAACCAACCGCAAGATATTTCCAGCGCCGTGGGCTGGCACCTGCTCTGGCTCGCCTCACTTGAAGGAGACTCAGTTCGAGCGCTTTCCCGGCGATTTCGACGCACGCCGGCCCTGTGAATTGTTATCCCGTCCGGACCCCGACACCTTCTGGCTCCGATTCGGGAAGATGCTGGAAACGACCCGGAAGCTCCGACTAGACAGGCAACACAGGGAATGGTTGAAGGTCAATGACCGCAAGCTAATCCGTGCCGACGAAAAGCGACGTCTCGCTTTGAAACTTCCCAACACCACCCTCTTCGACTATCTTTGGCGCCTTCGTGTGCGTTCTAACTATCAGGACGTCAGTTCCTTCGTAACCTCATCCGTAGGCGACGATTGGCAGCATGAGTTCTATCACTCACTTAGTATAATTACCTGGACTACGTTGGCCACGATAGAAGCGCTTATTATTGCCTATGCTGGTCCCGACGTACTCAATGAGGCCTATGCGGAATTCATTCGCCACGACGCTCCGTCACTCGAGAATCTGACCCGAGCTTTGCAGATACGTCGCGAGCATCTCCTCGCCTGATGTCGTTGCCCGCTCTCAAGGGAGCCGCCGGTGGCCACTTGCGTAACCCACGCGGTCGCGGACAACTCTCGCCGCGCAGGATCCTTTCAGACCGGCCGGAGATGGCGCGCCCACCGACGGACCGGACGACCTGGGCAGACGTGATCGAGGACCCGGGTAACGCCGCCACCAACGTAGCCGCCGGGCCGACCGAACCAATGGCGTAAGCCGACCCTAACTTGACGTCAGCTCGTCGCGGTCTAAGTCTAAGAACCGCACGAGCCCGCCAGCAAGCGGGGCACCCGAGGGGATTCCGCCGGAGGCCTCAAAGGAAACATTTGTTCGAGCTCGGCTGCACGCCGATCCGAAGGGATTTCATAACAAGGCACGTTCACAAACATGAACATGCCCTCGTGGGGCTACCAGGAATCGAACCTGGGACCTCATCCTTATCAGGGATGCGCTCTAACCGACTGAGCTACAGCCCCCGCGCCCGGGCAGGGACCCTGACCTGCGGGAAGTCTCGATTCTAGCCGACCCCGCCGCCCGCCTCCCGGCCTCACTCCCGGACGGTGACCTTGATGCCTCCCGAGGCCTCCGACACCAGGTTGAAGACGAAGGCCGCCAGGAGGGTCACCGCCGTCCACACCACCCCCCCGAACACCACCAGGGCCAGGAGCACCTCGAACACGGTGCCCGTCCGTACCCGGAAGTGGGGGTACCCGGCGTGGCGGATGTAGGTCTCCACCGACTTCACCGCCCCGACGGAGGATCCGAGGAAGTACAGCACCCCGCCGGCGAGCAGGATGACCAGTGCGGTTGTGACGGAAAAAAGTATGGAGAAGCGCAGCACGCTGCGCAGCTCGATGCGCTGCACCGTGCGACGGACGGTTCCGGGCACCTCGTCGTCCGAGGACGGAACGGCGTCCCGGCCGGTCTGGACGGCCACGGGCCCGAGTCTACGCCCGCTCCGCCCGCAGCGGCCTCAGCCCTTCACCACCCCGACCGGCCGGAGGCGGGCGACCAGCTTCGACAGCCCGACCCGCTGGCACACCCGGACGACCTCGCCGGCATCTTTGTAGGCGTAGGGGGCCTCCTCGGCGAGCAACTTCATCTGCTGCGCCCGCACCAGGATCCCCTGCCGCGCCAGGTCCTTCGCCAGCTCCTGGCCGCTCTGGCGCTTCGTCGCCTCCTTACGGCTCATCAGCCGGCCGGCACCGTGGCAGGTGGAGGCGAAGGCCACCTCGCTGGACCCGCTGCCCGCCAGGACATAGGAGGCACTGCCCATTGAGCCGGGGATCAGGACGGGCTGGCCGATGCCCCGGTAGCGCTCGGGCAGCTCGGGGTGCCCGGGCCCGAAGGCCCTCGTGGCACCCTTGCGGTGAACACAGACGGTGCGCGTGACCCCGCCGACCGCGTGGCGCTCCAGCTTGGCCAGGTTGTGCGACACGTCGTACACCAGGCGCATGCCGTTGCCGCCCGGGCCGCCGCCGAGCACCGCGGCGAAGGCCGAGCGCACCCCGTCGGCCAGGACCTGGCGGTTGGCTCGGGCGTAGTTGGCCGCCGCCGCCATCGCCCCCAGGTAGCGTTCGCCCGCCGGGCTGCGCACCGGGGCGCAGGCGAGCTGGCGGTCCGGCAGGTCGTAGCCCAGGCTCTTGGCCAGGCGGTCGAAGGTGGCGACCTCGTCGGTGCATGTCTGGTGGCCGATGCCCCGGCTGCCGGTGTGGATCATCACGCACACCTGGTCGGCGGCCAGGCCCATGACGCCGGCGGCCTCCTCGTCGAACACCTCGTCCACCACCTGGATCTCGAGGAAGTGGTTGCCGGCCCCGAGGCTGCCGAGCTGGGGGGCGCCCCGGGCCTTGGCCTTGGCCGAGACGGCGTCGGGGTCGGCGCCCTCCAGGCGGCCGGCGTCCTCGGTGGCCTCCAGGTCGTCCTCGGTGCCGAAGTCCCGTTCCACCACCCACCGGGCGCCGCCCACCAGCAGCCCGTCCACCTCGCCGGGGCTCAGCTTGCGCAGGCCCTGGCCGCCGACCCCCCTCGGGACGGCATTCGCCACCGCATCGACCAGTGCGGGGAGCCGCCCTTGGATGTCGGGCCAGACGAGGTCCGAGCGCAGCAGCCGGACGCCGCAGCCGATGTCGAACCCGACCCCGCCGGGCGACACCACCCCGCCGGCGTCGACGTCGGTGGCCGCCACCCCACCGATCGGGAAGCCGTAGCCCCAGTGGATATCGGGCATGGCGATCGAGGCACCGACGATGCCGGGCAGGTGGGCGACGTTGGCGACCTGGTCGATCGCCCGGTCCTCCCTCGCCTTCACCATCAGTTCCCGGGAGGCGAACACCAGCCCGTCGACCAGCATCCCGCCCGTGCGCGGGATGCGCCAGCGGTCCCTACCCTCCTCGACCAGTTCCATCGGCACCGCCCTCCGACCGGTCAGACGTCCAGGTAGACCGTCGCCTCGTAGCCCCCGGCGACGGGGGTCACGGCGAGCCCGTGCAGCGTGACGGCCTTCAGCTGCGGGCCGCCCTGCACGAACCAGTCCCCGAGCAGGGCTCCCTGCGCGGAGCCCGAGACCGCGATCATGGCGCCATCTCCGGGCGGTCCCCCGACCCGCTCGACCACGATCGGGCCCGGCACGAAGCGCTCGGCGTCGTGCAACCAGAGCAGCTCGGAGAGCCAGCCGCACAGGGCAGCCTCCAGATCGTCGCCGCCCGCAGCCACCGCCCGGGTCTCATCGAGTGGCACGCTCTCCGGGTCGTACTCCAGGCTGAACATCGCCCGGCTGGCGGTCTCGAAGAGCTCAGGCAGCGTCGCGGCCCGGGCCCGGAAGCCGACATCGGCCGTGTGGGGGAGGATCTCGAATTCGCCCATGTTGAGGGAGTCTGCCACGCGGGTGGGCGACCCGCGGGTCGAGCGCGATGAGCTGGTCGGCTGCCGGTCAGCCCCCGGTCAGCCCAGGGCGGCGGCGAACGGGGCGAGCCTGGGCAGCACCGTCGAGAGCTGGGCCGAGCACGGGTTGCCGACATAGGCCCGCACGTAGGCCGGCATCTTCTTCGTCATGGCGGCGATCAGGGTCGACGCCGACGGGTCGGCGCACAGGGTGTTCACCGTCGGCTGGGCCTGGTTGGCGCACAGATTCTCGCCGAGCAGCGGCTGCAAGCCGGAGTCGATGGTGGCCTTCCCGGCGGCGTACTGCGGATCGGTGCCGGCTGTGGAGGAAACCTCGCCCAGGAGCCAGTTGATCTCGGGGTCAGTCAGCTGCTGGTTGGCCGGGCAGCCGGTGGCTGAGGACGAGGTGGTCGCTTCATTGGGGACCACGGACGCGGGCCCGGTCGTCGCCGGGGAGGTACCGGGGACAGTGGGCGAGGGATGGGGTGTCGCCGGGCGGGACGTGACGAGCGCCGACACCTTGGGGCTGGCGGCGGGACTCGGCACAGTGGCCGCGGGGCTCGACGACGAGCTGCCGGTCACCGAGGCCGGGGCCGCGGGCTGGGCGTCTGAGGCATCTCCGATGAGGGCCGGAGCGGGCGTGCTCGATTTGGCAGCCGCGCCACCGCCGGCTCCGCCATGGCCGGCCAGGGCAACGCCCACACCGGCGGCGAGGCAGAGCACTGCAGCGCCGGAGGCGAGGGCCAGGCGCTGCGGATGGGAGAGCAGCTTCGTCACCATGCTGGGGTAACCGGTCGCCGGGAGGCGGTGGGTACGCCCTTTGGGGGGAGAGCACCCCAACTTGACCCGAGAGGACTAGGCCGGATGGCCCGAACGGGCTAACGTCGGTCGGGAATACCGCCGGTTCGAGGGCGGTTGGCACCGCTGCAGCCACTCGTTAGGAGGTCAATTATGAAGATCGGCATCATCGGGGCGGGCCACATCGGTGCCACCCTCACCCGCCGGTTCGCTGCGGTGGGCCACGACGTCGCGGTCGCCAACTCACGCGGCCCCGAGACCCTCGCCGATCTGGCCGCCGAAACCGGGGCCCGGGCGGTACCGGTCACCGAAGCAGCGGCCGGAGCCGAGGTGGTGGTGGTCACCATCCCCGAGAAGGCGATCCCCGCCCTCCCGGATGGAGTCCTTGACGGCGCCGCACCCGGGGCGGTCATCGTCGACACCGGCAACTACTACCCGCAGCGGGACGGGCGCATCGACGCCATCGAGGCGGGCACGACCGAGAGCCGGTGGGTCGCCGAGCAGCTGGGCCGGCCCGTGGTGAAGGCCTTCAACACCATCCAGTCCCAGCACCTCCTGGAGCACGGCAAGCCCACCGGGACGCCCGGGCGGATCGCCCTCCCGGTGGCGGGCGACGACCCGGCGGCGAAGGCGGTGGTGATCGCCCTGATGGACGAGATCGGGTTTGACGGCATCGATGCCGGGCCGCTGGACGAGTCGTGGCGCCAGCAGCCGGGGACGCCGGTCTACGGTGCCGACCTGGACGCCGAGGGCGCCCGCCGGGCGCTGGCGGAGGCGAGCCCGGAACGGCCGGCGAACATGCGGGCGTAGGTCGGCGGGCTGCCGGGCGAAGGCGGAGGCGAGCCCGGCCTCTACCAGCCCCGCGGCTGGTCCCGCCTCGAGGTGGGGGACAAATGTCCCGCACGCCGGGATAAAAGTCCCCCAGTCAGGTATGCCGCCAGGAACGCCAGGCTGTCCGGCTCCTGTGACAGCTCGAACCCGTTCGTGTGGCAGCCTTTCGTGCTCACCACGGTCGCCCCGGCAGGCAGGGCATGGGCGAGGACCTCAACGTCCGGGTGGAACGGATCGTCCATGCCCGAAGCGATGCGCACCGCCGTCCCGGACAGGGCGGGCGCATGGCCGGATGATGTCGTTCGCGGCAAAGTCGGCCTCCGAGGGGAAGGCGCCGGCGTTGGCGCTCCGGGCCTCGGCGTACGTAGTCCACACCGCCGGGCTGATCGCGGCCACTGCCGACAGCAGCCCGGGGTGCCGTTCGGCCAGGAGCAGGGCGCCGTAGCCGCCCATCGAGATCCCGATCGCCCCGATGCGCTGGGGCGGCATGCCCAAGCCCAGCCCCTGGCACATGGGGATGAGCTCGTTCACCAGCATGGCCATCGGGGCCAGCGGCGAACCCCCGACCGATAGTGCCAAGGCCTCGCCCAGGGAGAGGTCGGATAGGGCATTGGTGTGGTTGCCCCCGTACCCGTGCAGGGCGAGGACCAGCGGCAGCTGGCTGCCCGGGCCGTGCCCGGGCGGGTAGGCGGCACTGCGCTGGCGGGCGACAGAGTCGAAGGTGCCGGACGTCGTCGGACCCGCAGGCGCCGATGTGAGGGACGGGGCGGCAACATCACACCCACCGGTGACCCGCTCCAGGGTGGTTTTTCCAGGCAGGAGTCCGTGCAGGACCAACTCGGCCCCCCGGCTCCGGCAACGACCACCGCACCGACGCCACCGAGTCCCCAGGCGAGGACCCGGCGCCGGGTCAGGCTTTATTGCTCTCCGCCAAGGCTCCGCTCGTCTTCTGCGTGCCCTACTCCTCGGTGACCGGGGCCAGGCCCACCAGCGACACCCCGGGATCGAGGCGCATGATCCGCACGCCGGTGGTGTCCCGGCCCTGCCGGGAGATGGCCCGGGCCTCGATGCGGATCACCTGGCCGTCGCTGGCGATGAGGAACACCTCGTTGCCTGGGCGCACCACCCAGGCGCCGGCGATGTGGCCCCGGCGGGTGGGCAGCTTGGCGGCGATCAGGCCCTTGCCGCCCCGGCCTTGCGGGCGGAAGCGCTCGAGGGCCGTCCGCTTGCCGTAGCCGGCATCGGTCACGAGCAGCAGCTCGGCGTTGGGGTCGACGACGTCGAAGTCGACCACGACATCGTCAGGTTCCAGCCGCATGGCGATGACCCCGCCGGCGGTGCGGCCCATCGGGCGCACCTCGGACTCGACGAAGCGGATGGCCATGCCCCGGCGGGAGACCATGATGAGCTCGTCGTCGCCCGAGGTCGCCTTCACCATGATCAGCTCGTCGTCGTCCCGCAGGGTGAGGGCGATGATCCCGTCCTTGCGGGAGGTGTTGTAGGCGGTGAACTCCGTCTTTTTGATGATCCCCTTCTTGGTGGCGGCGCACAGGAACTTGTGGGCCTCGAAGTCCCGGGTGTCGATGACCGCGGCCACCGCCTCGTCGGGGGCGAAGGGCAGGATGTTGCGGATCGACACGCCCCGGGCGGTGCGCTCCTTCTCGGGGATCTCGTGGGCCTTGATCCGGTACACCTTGCCCTTGTTGGAGAACACCAGGACGAAGGCGTGGTTGGTGGTGGTGAGCACCGTGGAGACGATGTCGCCCTCCTTGGGCTTCGCGCCGATGACTCCCTTCCCACCCCGGCCCTGCAGCTTGTAGATGGCCGACTTCGTGCGCTTGATATAGCCGGAGCGGGTGATGGTGACCACCACGTCCTCGTCCGGGATCAGGTCCTCGATGTCGATCTCACCGTCGTCGGCGATGATCGCCGTCCGCCGTGGGTTGGCGAATTTCTCCCGGATCCCGAGCATCTCGTCCTTGATCACCCGGCGCAGGCGGGCAGGCGAGTCGAGGATCGACCGCAGCTCGGCGATCTGGCCGGCGAGCGACTCGGCCTCCTCCCGCAGGTTCTGGCGCTCGAGGCCGGCCAGGCGGCGCAGGGCCATGTCGAGGATCTCGGAGGCCTGGGTCTCGGACAGGAAGAAGCCGGCCCCGGGAGTGCGGCCCTCGGGCGGGGTGCCGTGGCGGTCGGCGCCCGCCCGGGCCAGCAGCTCCTCGGTCTCGGCGCTCACGATCCACTCCCGGTCCATGAGCTGGGCACGGGCGGCCGAAGCCGACTCCGCCTCCCGGATGAGTGTGATGATGGCGTCGAGCTGGTCCAGGGCGACCAGCAGGCCGATGCGCTTGTGCAGGTCCGCCTCGGCCTTGCGCAGGCGGTACCGGGTGCGCCGGGTGACAACCTCAACTTGATGGTTGAGGTATGCCTTGAGGATGTCGCGCACGGGCAGGGTGCGGGGCACGCCGTCCACCAGGGCCAGCATGTTCATCCCGAACGAGTCCTGGAGCTGGGTGAACTTGTAGAGGTTGTTGAGCACGACCTGGGGGATGGCGTCGCGCTTCAGGTCGATCACGATCCGGATGCCCTTGCGGTTGGACTCGTTGCGCCCGTTGCTGATGCCGACGATGCGCTTGGACTCGACCAGGTCGTAGATCTTCTCGAGGAGGCGGTCGCCCGACACCATGTACGGCAGCTGGGTGATGACGATGCGCTGGCCCCGCTTCGAGTCTTCGATCTCGGCCTTGCCCCGGACCCGGATGCTGCCCCGGCCGGTCAGGTAGGCGTCCCGGATCCCCTGGCGGCCCAGGATGGCGCCGCCGCCCGGGAAGTCCGGCCCCTGGATGATCTCCATGAGGTCCTCCCCGCTGAGGTCGGGGTTGTCGAGCAGGGCCAGGGTGGCGTCGATGATCTCGCCGAGGTTGTGGGGCGGGATGTTGGTGGCCATGCCGACGGCGATGCCTGTGGAACCGTTCACCAGCAGGTTCGGGAACCGGGCGGGCAGGATGGTGGGCTCCTCTTCCCGCCCGTCGTAGTTGGCGACCATGTCGACGGTGTCCTCGCCGATGTCCCGGAGGAGCTCCATGGCCAGCGGCGCCAGGCGGCACTCGGTGTAGCGCTCGGCCGCCGGCGGGTCTCCGTCCACCGACCCGAAGTTGCCCTTGCCGTCCACCAGCGGGTGGCGCATGGCGAAGTCCTGCGCCATACGGGCGAGGGCGTCGTAGATGGCCTGGTTGCCGTGCGGGTGGTACTTGCCCATGACCTCACCGGTGACCCGGGCGCACTTCATGTGCTGCACGCCCGGGCGGGCGCCGAGGCCGTCCATGCCCCACAGGATGCGGCGGTGCACCGGCTTCAGGCCGTCCCGCACGTCGGGCAGCGCCCGGCCGACGATCACGCTCATGGCGTAGTCGAGGTACGACCGCTGCACCTCAGCCTCGATGTCGACCGTGACGATCTCGCCGTCGGTCAGGGGGGGCTGGGTGGGAGTCTCGTCGCCGTCGTCAGGCACGGGTCGTCACCCCCTCACTCGCATCGGCCGTCACGCCGCGCAGCCACTTACACATCGAGCGTGGCGTACTTGGCGTTCTTGGTGATGAACGCACGGCGGCTCTCGACGTTCTCGCCCATGAGGATGGAGAAGATCTCGTCCGCCAGGGCGGCGTCCTCCATCTGCACCCGCTTGAGGATGCGGGTGAGCGGGTCCATGGTGGTGGCCCACAACTCCTCGGCATCCATCTCGCCCAGACCCTTGAAGCGCTCGAACTTCAGGTTCCGCTTGGGGTACTCGGCCCGCAGGGCGTCGCGTTCGTCGTCGGAGAAGGTGTAGCGCTTCTTCCCCTCGATGATGGTCTTGTACAGCGGCGGCTGGGTCAGGTAGACGTACCCGGCGTCGATCAGCTCCGGCATGTAGCGGAAGAAGAAGGTCAGCAGCAGGGTGGTGATGTGCTGGCCGTCCACATCGGCGTCGGCCAGGAGGCAGATCTTGTTGTAGCGGGCCTTGGAGAGGTCGAACTCCTCGGCGATCGAGGTGCCGATGGCGGTGATGAGCGCCTGCACCTCCTTGTTTTCCAGGATCTTGTGCAGGCGGGCCTTCTCGACGTTCAGGATCTTGCCCCGGATGGGCAGGATGGCCTGGAACTCGCGGTCCCGGCCCCCCTTGGCGCTGCCACCGGCGGAGTCCCCCTCGACGATGAACAGCTCGGAGCGGCGGGGGTCCCGGGTGGAGCAGTCGGCCAGCTTGCCCGGCAGGCCGCCGTGCTCGAACGCCGACTTGCGGGCGATGTCCCGGGCCTTGCGGGCAGCCATCCGCGCCCGGGCGGCCTGCTCGGCCTTGGCGATGATCCGGCGGGCATCGGTGGGGTTCTCCTCCAGCCACTCGGCGAGGCGTTCGTACACCGCCCCCTCGACGAAGCTGCGCATGTCGGAGTTGCCCAGCTTGGTCTTGGTCTGGCCCTCGAACTGGGGCTCCCGGAGCTTGACCGACAAGATGGCGGTGAGGCCCTCCCGGATGTCCTCGCCCTGCAGCGGCCCCTCTTTCTCCTTGATGAGGTTCTTGTCCTTGGCGTAGCGGTTGATCTGGGTGGTGAGCGCCCGCTTGAAGCCCTCCTCGTGGGTCCCACCCTCGTGGGTGTTGATGGTGTTGGCGAAGGAGTGGATCGACTCGGTGAAGGTGGCGCTCCACTGCAGGGCGACCTCCATCTCCTGGCCGTCGCCATGCTTGTCGAACTCCACCACGCGGTGCAGCACCTCGCGCCCCGCGGTCAGCGACTTGACGAAGTCCTTGATGCCTCCGGGGGCCTTGAAGTTGTCCGAGGTCCCGGTGCGCTCGTCGA
Source organism: Actinomycetota bacterium (assembly GCA_035765775.1). Classification (NCBI taxonomy): domain Bacteria; kingdom Bacillati; phylum Actinomycetota; species Actinomycetota bacterium. The sequence goes on from DASTWV010000055.1 coordinate 134,372, forward strand.
GCAGGCGCAGCTCGATGCCCTTATTGAGGTACGCCTGCTCCCGGAGCCGGCGGGCGATGGTGTCGTAATCGAACTCGGTGGTCTCGGTGAAGACCTTGGGGTCGGGCAGGAAGGTGACCTCGGTGCCCTGCTTGAAGGAGGCCTTCGCCGGGCCGATCTTCTGCAGGGCGGACACCGTGTGGCCGCGCTCGAAGCGGGCCTGGTACAAAAAGCCGTCCCGGGCGACGGCGACCTCCAGCCACAGCGACAGGGCGTTGACCACCGAGACCCCGACGCCGTGGAGCCCGCCCGAGATCTGGTAGCCCTTGCCCTCGAACTTGCCGCCGGCGTGCAGCTCGGTCATGACCACCTCCACCGCCGAGCGGCGCTGGCCCTTGGGGGGGTCGATGGGGATGCCCCGGCCGTTGTCCCGGACCGTGGCCGAGTTGTCGGCGTGGATGGTGACGTCGATGCGGTCGGCGAAGCCGGCGAGGGCCTCGTCGATGGAGTTGTCCACCACCTCGACCAGCAGGTGGTGGAGTCCCCGGGCACCGGTGTCGCCGATGTACATGCCCGGCCGGCGCCGGACGCCCTCGAGACCCTTGAGGACGGTGATGTCCTCGCCGGTATAGCTGGTCAACGTGGAGCGGCTGTTGGCCCGGGTAGCCGGTACGGCCCCGTCATTCCGGGCATTGGTTCCGGCCGGCGTGGGAACGACGGGCGCGGACTGCTCAGGTTCATCGGTCATCGGTTGCCTCGAAAGCTTGCTGCGATGGGGCCCGCCACCGCTTGGGGGGGCCAGATCCGCGCACCAGGGTGTTGACGTAAGTATACCACCGGCCTAGTGCCCTCTGCCGGAATGTGACCGGGCTGCCAGGAGCGCGCGTTTGGTGGCCGCAGCCAGCCGGTCGTCCGGGATCCCGGAGACCAGCTGATCGGCGTCGATCCCGGCCCCGGAAGGCCGCGCGGTGCGAATAGGTGCGGTCGCCGAGGACTGCCCCGCCCCCCGGGCTGCAGCCCTCCCCGCCGGGCGCCCACCGGGCACGCCGATGGGCGGTTTGAGGGCCACCTTGACCTCCTTGACCGGCTCGCCGGGGACCGCGGCGTTGACCCGGCGGATGATCTCGGGGGCAAGGTACTGCAGCTCCTTGCCCCAGGCGGGGTTCTCCACCCATACCTTCAGCACTCCGTGGGTGAGGCTGGCCGGCGAGCACCGCTGGGCGACCCGGTCCCCGACCATCTGGCGCCAGTCGCCGAACACCGCCCCCACGGCGGCGGGGTTGTCCAGCCCCCAGCGGCGGGCGCTCGGCCCGAGGAGGGAGCGGAGGGGCGTGGGGTCGTCAGGCATCAAAGTCGTCAGGCATCGGGTGCCATCTTTCATGCCACCCGGACCACGCCGGCGTCCACCAGGAACATCCGCTCGACCGCGCGGCCGGAGCCCACCGGCCACCCCGCCCCGCTGGTGGCGGTGGCGATGGTCTGGCCGGACCCGGCCACCATGGCCACCAGGTGTTCCCGCCGGGCGTCGTCCAGCTCCGAGAAGATGTCGTCCAGGATGAGGATGGGATCCTCGCCCCGCTCGCCGGCCACCAGGTCCCGCTCGGCCATGCGCAGGGCCAGGGCCAGACTGCGCTGCTCGCCCTGCGAGGCATACGTCCGGGCGTCGGCGCCGTTCAGCCGCACCTCGACGTCGTCCCGGTGCGGACCCACCGTGCTCACCCCCCGCTCCAGGTCCCGGCCCCGGGCCGCAGCCAGCGCGGCCACGAGGCCCTCGGTGACCGCCGCCGTCCGGCCCTCGCCCGCCGGGGGCAGGTCCTCGGGCGTCACCCAGGTGGGCCGGTACTGCAGGTCGACCTCGGCCCCGGGCCCGGCCAGCGAGCCGTAGCGGCGCTGGACCTCGGGCAGCAGCCGCTCCAGCACGGCCAGCCGGTTGCGGATCACCACCGCCCCCGTGCGGGCGAACGACTCGTCCCAGACATCGAGCGTGGCCAGCGCCCGCCGGCTGTTGACCGCCGCCTTCAGCAGACCCGTCCGCTGGCGCAGCACCCGCTCGAACTCCTGGCGCTCGGCGCCGGCCAGCACCCGCAGGCGGGCGGCACCCTGGTCCAGCAGCCGGCGGCGTTCGTCGGGCGGTCCCTTCACGATCACGAGGTCGTCGGGTGAGAACGCCACGGCCACCATGGGCATGCCGCCGTGACGCTCCACCGGGACCCGGTTCACCAGCAGCCGGGTGCCTCCCGCCCGTTTCACCTCGGCATCGACCCGGACGTCCCGCCCGCTGTCCCGGCCGGCGCCGGACACGATGGCCCGCTCGGCGCCGAGGCGCACCATCGCCTCACCGGTGGCCCCCCGGTGCGACCCGGTCCCGCACAGCACGGCGATCGCCTCGACCAGGTTCGTCTTGCCCTGGCCGTTCTCGCCCAGGACGAGATTCAGCCCAGGCGCAAACTCCACCGCGGCGGTGGCGTAGTTGCGGAAGTCGGTCAGGACGAGGCTGCGCATCTCCACACATCCAGCTTCTACCGGGACAGGCGCACGGGCATGGCAATGTAGGTGAACTCGGGGTGATCTTCCCCCCGGAGCACGCCCGGCTTGGTGGGCGACATCACCTCGAGGACCGCCTGCTCGCCCTCGAGGGCATCGAGGCCGTCGCCCAGGAACCGGGGGTTGAAGGCGACCACCATCGGCTCGCCGTCGTAGCTGGCACCCTCGAGGTCGTCCACCGCCTCGCCGATGCCGGCCTCCACCGCGGTCAGGCGCACCTGGTCCGCCAGGTGGATCTTCACCGGGGTGTTCTGGCCCGCGACGATGCTCACCCGCTGCACCGCCTGGGCGAACTCCTCCCGGTTCACGGTCAGCCGGTTGGGGTACCCATCGGGCACCAGGGAGCGGTACTTGGGGAACTCGCCCTCGATCAGCCGGCTCACCAACGACGTCCGCCCCACCACACAGCCCACCTGCGACTCACCGATCCGGATGGTCATCTCGCCGCCGGTCCCGGGGGCGGTCAGGTGCCGGCCCAGCTCCACCAGTGTCCGGCCCGGGATGATCAGGTCCCCCTCGGGCGGTCCCTCCTTCAAGGTGACCTCCCGGAGGGCCAGGCGGTAGCTGTCCGTGGCGACCAGCCGGACGGTGCCCTCCGAGAACGACCACAGCACCCCGGTGAGCACCGGGCGGACCTCGTCGGTGCTGGCCGCCCGCACCACCTGGCGCAGCGCCCGCCCGAGATCCGAGGCCTCGGCGGTGGCCACGGCATGGCCCTGGACCTCGGCGAACTCCGGGAAGTCCTCGGCGGCCAGGGTGCTCAACGAGAACTCCGCCTTGCCGCCCCGGATCACCGCCTCACTGCCTCGGGTCTCGACCACCACCTTGCCCGGGGGCAGGCTGCGCAGGACCTCACCGAAGAGCTTGCCGGGCAGCACCAGGACGCCCTCCTCGGCCACCGAGAACTCGCCGGTGACGGCGACGAAGATCTCGAGATCCGTCCCGGCCAGCTCAACCCTCCCGGCGGTGGCCGAGATCCGGACCCCTCCCAGGACCGGGTGGGTGGCCCGGCCGGACACCACTCGCAGGACCGCCTGACTGTGCTCTACCAATTCGTCGCGTTCGGCTTCCAGATGCATCACACCCTCCTTCGGCGGATCCGGCTCTCAGGGCCTCGGGCAAGACAGTACTCAGCAGGTACGACAAAAAATGCGGGTTTACACGCAGGCAGAGGTTTTCGCGAGGAAGAAGATTGATAGTCAGCGATAGCAGTAGGGGCTGTGGATCCTGCGGACAACCTGCATTCCGGCTGGTCGCAGGCCAGATCGGGCTGTGGGCCCGGTGGGGACACGACGGGGTTCCTCCGGGACGGCCCGGCAGAGGGAACGGGAAGAAGGGCGGTCCACAGGGTTGTCAGCGGGTTGTTCACAGGGCCTTGGCCCGGGTGCGGATCCGGGTGGTGAGCTCCTGGATCTGGTTGTAAGTGGAGCGCTGCTCGTTCATGAGCCCGCGGATCTTCGTGGTGGCGTGCATCACGGTGGAGTGGTCCCGGCCACCGAAGCGCTGCCCGATGCGGGGCAGCGAGAGGTCGGTCAGCTCGCGGCACAGGTACATGGCCATCTGGCGGGCATTGGCCACCGGGCGGTTCCGGTTCGGGGACACGAGCTCCTCGACACTGAGATTGAAGTAGCGGGCGGTCTCGGCAAGGATCAGGTCGGAGGTGATGCTCGCCGGGCCACTCTCCGGGTAGAGGTCCTTCAGGACCGTCTCGGCCAGAGCAAGAGACACCGGTCGATGGTCCAGGCTGGCAAAAGCGAGGACCCGGATGAGGGCGCCTTCGAGTTCCCGGATGTTGGACTCGACCCGGGAGGCGATGAAGGCGAGGACGTCGTCGGGCAGGCTGGCGCCGTCCAGGGCCGCCTTCTTGCGCAAGATCGCGATGCGGGTCTCGAGATCGGGCGGCTGGACATCGGTGATGAGGCCCCACTCGAACCGGGACCGTACCCGCTCCTCGAGGCCGAGCTGCTTCGGGGGGCGATCGGAGGTGAGGACCAACTGGCGCTGGGCGTCGTGCAGCGTGTTGAAGGTGTGGAAGAACTCCTCGATGGTGGCTTCTTTGTTCTCGAGGAACTGGATGTCGTCCACCAGAAGGACGTCGTTCTCCCGGTAGCGGCGCTTGAAGCCGGCGATCCGGCCGTGATCACCGACGGCATCGATGAAGTCGTTGGTGAAGCGCTCGCTGGAGATGTAGCAGACCACTGCGTTGGGCTGGATCTGCTGGATGTAGTGGCCGATGGCGTGGAGCAGGTGGGTCTTGCCGAGACCGACGCCGCCGTAGATGAACAGCGGGTTGTAGGCGTGGGCGGGGGTCTCGGAGACTGCCAGGGCGGCGGCGTGGGCGAAGCGATTGGAGGCGCCGATGACGTAGCTGTCGAAGGTGTAGCGCGGGTTGAGGGGGCTGGAGTCCCCCCGGCGGGCAGGACCAGCATGGCCGTTGCCCACCGAGAGCCCGTGCGACGGCGCCACAGGAGTCGGGTCGAGCAGGAGCTCGACGTCGAGGATCTCACCCGCGGCTCCGGCCACCGCCTGGGTGATGAGCGGGACGTAGCGCGGGTCGATCGACTCCTTCACGAACCGGCTGGGTACGAAGAGGACGAAGCTCTCAGGGGTCTGGTCGCCGGGGCGCAGGGGCATGAAGCAGGTCTGGAAGACCGGGGTGGACACCTGCCCGCGGATATGGAGGAGAGCGGCATCCCAGATCGTCGCCGGTGACGGCGCGACCTGGCCTTCCCGGGCACCGGTCTCTGAGGCGGCCGGCCCGGTATTCACCGGATCACCTGCATGAGGCGCGAAGACTGAGGAGGTTGTCCACACCGCTGTGGCCCTCGAAGGCCTCGGGGGGCCTCGCGGACGCCGGTGAAAGGGGGGTGTTTTGGGTGCCGGCACGCTGGATGGAGGGGTTTTCCACAGCCTCATCCACAAATGTGGACAAACCCATGTACGCCATGTCTGTTGACCCCTCCCGGCTACGGTTGCTAGAAAGCTCAGGCGACTACTTTTGGGCGCGCCCCACTGGCATGCGAGCCACCGGGGAAGTGGTGACGCTAACCGGCTAGAAGCCGCGAAATGTCGCCTGGAACCCATTATAAGCGCGGCCCGCTGTGACCCACAAGACAGGGAAACCGGCGCGGGGTGCGGGCGCTCGGTGCAACCTCCCGAACCATCCGGACCAGGGCCCTGACCAGGCCATACCCGGGCCATGACCAACTCCCGACCGGGGCCGGACGCTGCCGGGCGTTCGGGAAGGGCGAAACCGGATACAGTTGGGATACCGGCTTCTCGAGCCGGGAGGCGCCGACTATACTCGGCGGGCCTTGGGCCGCGTGCGGCGGCCAGGAGACTACCTGAGGTGAGCGATGAAGCGGACGTTCCAACCGAACACCAGGCGGCGCAAGAAGACCCACGGGTTCCGGATCCGGATGCGCACCCGCGCCGGCCGGGCCGTGATCAGCCGGCGGCGCCAAAAGGGCCGCGCTCGCCTCTCCGCCTAGACCGACCAACGCTGCGCTCCCCCGCTGAGTTCCGCCGGGTACTCCGCAGCGGTCGGGGCCGGGGAGCTGGCGGGCTGGTGGTGCACGTATGCGAGCGGGACGGAGGTGGGCAACCACGACTGGGACTGGTGGTGCCCCGGACGGTGGGTGGCGCGGTGGAACGCAACCGAATGAAACGCCGTATCCGGTCGATTTGGCGGGAGCTGTCGCCGAACCTGGGACCGGTGGACTGCGTGGTGGTCGTGCGCCCCGAGGCCGCCACCCTGAGCTTCGCGGGCCTGTCCGAGCGCGTGGCATCCGGCGTGGCGCAGGCCGCCCGGGAAACTCCGAGGGCGCGATGAGCCACTCCCCGATGACCCGGCACCCGATGACCCGGCGCCGCCCGGGGCAGTGGGCCGCCCTGCCCCTGATCGGGCTGATCGCGGCGTACCGGGCGGTGATCTCCCCGTTGCTGGGGGCACGGTGCCGCTTCTACCCGTCGTGCTCCGCCTACGCCCAGGAGGCGCTGCGGGTGCACGGGCTGCGGCGGGGCGGCTGGCTGGCGGTGCGCCGCTTGAGCCGGTGCCACCCGTGGAATCCCGGTGGGTTCGACTACGTGCCGCCGCTCCAGGCAGATGAGAATTCCATTGGTCTGTCGGAGACCGAGAATCTAGTGGTGAGGGCGGGATAGCGCCAATGATCTCCCTATGGAACGACCTCCTAAAACTTCTGGGAAGCTCCCTGTCTTCGTTCTACAACCTTGTTCCGAACTACGGCGTTGCCATCATCCTGCTCACGATCGCGGTCCGGCTGGTTCTCCTGCCGCTCACCATCAAGCAGACCCGCTCGATGCAGGAGATGCAGAGGCTGCAGCCCGAGTTGAAGCGCCTGCAGGCGAAGTACAAGGGCGGGGACAAGGCGAAGCTCAACGAAGAGATGATGAAGCTGTACAAGGAGCACCAGGTGAACCCGTTGGGCGGGTGCCTCCCCCTCCTCCTGCAGCTCCCGATCTTCTGGGCCCTCTACCGGGTGCTCGACGGATGTGGCAAGACCGTCGCCCACTCCAAGGCCTGTATGACCGGGTTCGTGGGCGTGAAGTACCTGCCGGTCGGGAGCGCCCTCCGGGCGGTGATCCGGGAGGTTACCCCCGGGCACCTCGGCCACGCCGGGTTCCTGGGGATGAACCTGGGCGTGTCGCCGGTGGCCTTCGTGAAGAGCGACGGCTTGGTTCATGCTATCCCCTACATCATCCTCGTCTTCCTCATGGTGGCCACCACGTGGTACCAGCAGAAGCAGATCATGGCGGTGTCCCCCGGCCAGAGCGGCAATCAGCAGATGCAGATGATGGGCAAGATCATGCCGGTGGTCCTCGGTGTGTTCTCGCTGGAATTGGCGGCCGGCGTGTCGATCTACTGGGTGGCCAGCAATGCGTGGACGATCGTCCAGCAGTACTTCGTTCTGGGGAAGCAAGCCGGTGCCGGCGGGTCCCCTGCAGTGGCCGCCGCCGATAAGGCCATGGGAGGTGGTAGTTCGGCTGGCTCGGGAGTTTCCAGCAAGCCGAAGGCGGCCATCGGCAAGGGCACCGGGAGTGGCGAGGGTAGGAAGGGCGATGTGAAGACCGCTCCGGAGCGCACGGGCACCAAGGCCGGCACCGGGAACGGGCGAGCGGGCGGGGGCCAACAGAATGGCGCCACCAAGGGGAAGCGGCCCGCGGCGCCCACGAAGAGCGCCGCCGAGGCCAAGACCGGAGCCGGAAGCCCGGCGAAGCCTGCCGGAGCGAACGGCAAGGCAAATGGGAAGGCGAATGGGAAGGCGCCCGAGGCGAAGCCCGTGGAGGCCAAAGCAGATTCGAGTGCCAAGCCCGGCCCGGACAACGGGAAGCCCCCCGCGACGCCGGTGCCCGCCCGGGGCGACGGGAATGGGGCAGAGCCGGCCCCTGCGGAGCCCAGTCCTGACGCCGGCGGCACGCCGGCCGGCACCGCAGGATCGGCCCGGCCCCGGCCCCAGCGGGCGGCCTCGAGCGCCCGGAAGCGAAACCGACGATGAGTGATATCCCGGAGGTGGAGGACATGGCAGGTGTGCCCGCGGAGCATCCCGAAGAGGCGAGCGCCCGGAACGGCAGCACACCCCCGCCGGCCGGGCCGGAGGAGCAGGAAGGCGGGGAAGAGACCGAGGAGGACCGCCTGGTGATCGCCTCCGAGGATGCCCTCGACTTCGTCGATGGCCTGCTGGACGCCATGGATGTGGATGGCGACGCCAGCGCGGAGGTTCGGGACGGGCGGGTCTACGTGAGCGTCGAAGGCGCGGACTCCGCCCTGCTCATCGGTCATCATGGCCAAACGCTGGAAGCCATCCAGGAACTCATGCGCAGCGCCATCCAGCGCCAGGTGCGCTCCCGGGTGCTCATCACCCTGGACGTCCAGGGCTACCGGGAGCGGCGCCGAGAGTCGTTGCAGGAGCGGGCACGCGAGTTGGCGGCACGGGTGCTCGATGAGGGCGAGATGGAGTTCGAGCCCATGAACGCCTTCGAGCGCAAGGTGATCCACGACGCCATCGGCGAGATCGAAGGGGTCACCAGCTTCAGCGAGGGCGAGGAGCCCTACCGCCGGGTGGTCATCGCCCCGGCTGAAGACTAGGCGTCGCACGACCTCGATCTGAGGCTTTGCCTGGTTTCACGTGAAACCAGGAGGCGGACCACCTCGTTCCACGTGAAACAGGGCCTTCTGATCGCCCCTGGAGTGCGCGAAATCCGTGCCACCGCCCGCCGTGCGCATATCATGGGCCTGCCCGCACGAGCCGCCCGCCGCCCGCACGAGAAGGACGATCGTGGTGCTGGACTCCCTGGAAGACGCCCTGACTGCCCCCGCTGGTCCCGCCGCCCCGGGCGCCCGCGTCCTGGCGATCGCCAACCAGAAGGGCGGGGTGGGCAAGAGTACGACCGCGGTCAACCTGGGCGCCTGGCTCGCACTTGAGGGCCACCGCGTCCTGATCGTCGACCTCGACCCGCAGGCCAATGCCTCCACCGGGGTGGGTGTCGATCCCCGGCGGGCCTCGACCACCGTCTACGACGTCCTCGTCGAGGAGCGCCAGCTGGAAGACGGGATCGAGCCGACGGCGGTCAAGGGCCTGTTCTGCCTCCCGTCGACCATCGACCTGGCCGGAGCGGAGATCGAGATGGTGCCCATGCTGTCCCGGGAGATGCGCCTCAAGCGGGCACTGGCCCCGGTGGTGGGAGAGTTCGACTTCGTGCTCATCGACTGCCCGCCCTCCCTCGGGCTGCTGACGGTCAACGCCCTGGTGGCTGCCACCGAGGTGCTGGTGCCCATCCAGTGCGAGTACTACGCCCTGGAGGGCGTCGGCCAGCTGCTCAAGAACGTCCAGCTGATCCGTTCCAGCCTGAACGCCACCCTGCGGCTGACCGGCATCGTGCTCACGATGTTCGACGCCCGCACCAAGCTGGCGGAGGAGGTGGAGGCGCAGGTCCGGGGCCATTTCTCCGGACGGGTGTTCCAGTCGGTCATCCCCCGCAGCATCCGGCTGGCAGAAGCTCCGTCGTTTGGCGTTCCCGCCGCCCTGCACGACCCCCGTTCCCGGGGGGCAGTCGCCTACCACAACCTGGCCCTCGAGGTCCTTGGGCGCCCGCTCCCCTCGGCGGAGACCCGCGCCGAGACCCGGGCCCAGACCCAGGGGGAGACCCAGGGGGAGACCCCCGTCCCGGTGGCCAGCGCCGCTCCCGCATCCCACTCCCCGCCGGCTGACGGCGCGCACGAAGGAGGAGAGCCGTGACGATCCGTACCGGGCTCGGCAGAGGCCTCGGCGCCCTGATCCCGAGCGGCGCCAACGCCCTGGAGGAACTCCCGACCACATCGATCGTCCCCAACCCGGGCCAACCCCGCCGGAGCTTCGAGGACGAGGCCATCAGCGACCTGGCCGCCTCCATCCGCCAGGTGGGCATCCTGCAGCCGGTGGTGGTCCGCCCGCTGCCCGACGGCACGTACCAACTCGTGGTCGGTGAGCGCCGCTGGCGTGCGGCTCGCCGGGCGGGCCTCACCACGGTGCCTGCACTGGTCATCGAAACCGACGAGCGGGGCGCGCTGGAGCGGGCGCTGGTGGAAAACGTCCACCGCCAGGACCTGAACCCCCTCGAGGAAGCGGCCGCCTACCAGCAGCTCGTGGACGAGGCCGGGCTGACCCACGAGGCCCTGGCCGAGCGCCTCGGGCTTTCCCGGCCGGCGGTGAGCAACGCGCTCCGCCTCCTGGAGTTGCCGGCGGGAATCCAGCGCCTGGTGCTGGATCATCGCATCTCGGCGGGGCACGGCCGGGCATTGCTGTCCCTCAACGGCCATCCCCTGCAGGAACGGGTGGCGCAGCGGGTGGTGGCCGAGGGGCTCTCCGTCCGCCAGACCGAGGAGCTGGTGCGGGAGTACCGGGTGGACGTGCCCAAGGCCCCGCCTGCGCCCCGGCGGCCCCGGGCGGCGCTGGAGGACCTGGGGGAGGCGCTCTCAGAGGCCCTTGCCACCCGGGTCCGGGTCACGATGGGCAAGCGCAAGGGCTGGGTGGTGATCGAGTGCGGCTCCCGGGACGACCTCGACCGGGTCTGCGAGGGCCTGCTCCGCCAGGGCGGCGGTGAGGACGAGGCCGCCGTGGCCGGCCCCGGCTCTGACGGCGGGGCAACGGAGCGCACATTCGGGGGCCCAGAGGACGCGTTTCACGTGGAACCGGACAGCAGGATGGTGCCGGAACGCTCCTACGAGGACCTTCCGGACGACCCCTTCAGCTAGCCCGTCCCTGGCCGTCCCCGCCGGCCGATAGTTGGAGGAGTAGTACATCCCCGGGCTGTACCACGCCGCCAACAAAGAACTGGCCCCCCACCCGCAGGGAATGGCCGTACCAGGGGCACGCCCACCCCTGCGGCAGGAGTGGCGCCCCCGCGAGGGGCTCGAGAGGAAGTAGCGCTCCAGGGGCTAGGCAGAGTCCGCCTGGGTGAAGTAGGCGCGCACTGCTGCCGCCACCGCCTCGACGATGCGAGCGGCTGCCCGGGAATCGGCCAGCAGCTTCACATCGTCGGGGTTGGTGATGAAGCCGGGCTCGATGACCACGGCCGGCATCCGGGTCTCACGGAGCACTGCATACGCCTTGCCGTGCGACCGGCAGTCGATGAGGCCCTCGGCCGCCAGGCGGACCTGCAGAAGGCCGGCCAGATGCTCGCCCGGTTCGGAGGCGACCCCGCCGTGCTCGAAATAGTACGTCGCCGCCCCGGACGCCTCGGGATTGGTGTGCGCGTTCAGGTGCAGGGAGAGGAACAGATCCGCTCGGGCCTCGTTGGCCAGCCGGGCTCGGTCGGACTCCGCCGGCCCGTCGTGGGGGCCCCGCGTGAGCATGACCTCGGCGCCATCGGCCTCCAGGAGCCCGGCGAGCGCAGTGCCCAAGTGGAAGGTGATCTCACTTTCCGCCTCGCCCGAGGGTCCCCGCTCGCCCGAGTCATCGCCCCCATGGCCGGCGTCCACCGCGATCCGCTTGCCCACGAGGCCGGGAGGGCCGGACTGGCGTGCCTCGCGCTCCCGGATGCGGGGCCCCAGTCCCATGCGGGTCACCAGGCGGAGGCGGCGCAGGGCCTGCAGCGTCTCGATCCCAACGATCCCATCATCTTCGATGCCCAGGTTGCGCTGGAAGTCCCGCAGGGCGGCGGCGGTCTCCACCCCGAAGATGCCGTCGTGCTTGCCGGCATCGAAGCCGAGCGCGTTGAGGCGCATCTGCAGGTCCCGGACGTCGTCACCCCGCAGGTAGGGCTCCTCCTGGCGCAGGATCCGGCCGCCCAGCGCCCACGAGCTCTCCACCATCGCGCGCCACGTGGCATCACCCACGATCCCATCGACGTCGAGCCCACGCGACTGCTGGAATGCCCGGACGGCCTGCTCGGTGGTGGGGCCGAAGAGCCCACCGCGCTCGGCGGGGGCGATGACCAGGCCCAGGTGCTCGAGGCGCGCCTGGAGGTCCTGCACCGCCCCTGAGTGCTCCCCCCGGCGGATTAGACGCATTCCGCCCAGCCTACTGCCGGAGGCTCGGTCCGGGCCTCAGTCGCTCTTAGTGGCCCTGCTCCTCGAGCCAGCGCTCGGCGTCGATGGCCGCCTGGCAACCGGTGCCAGCAGCGGTGATTGCCTGGCGGTAGGTGTGGTCGACGACATCGCCGGCGGCGAAGACGCCCTCGACGCTGGTCCGGGTGGCGTACGGGCAGCCCGGCGCCCAGTCCGTGGTGAGGGCGGGGCCGGCCACCAGGTAGCCGGCGGCATCGAGCTCGAGCTTGCCCTTGAACAGGGTCGTGTTGGGAGTGTGGCCGATGGCCACGAAGATCCCGCCCGCCGCTATTTCGGATACCTCACCGGTGACCAGGTTCTTGAGACGGGCGCCCGTGACCCGATGCTCGCCGAGCACCTCCTCGATCGCCGAGTTCCAGACGATCGAGATCTTCTCGCTGGTCAGTGCCCGGTCCTGCATGATCTTCGAGCCCCGGAGCGCGTCCCGGCGGTGGATGAGGGTGACGTGGGTGGCGAACCGCTGCAGGAAGAGGGCCTCCTCCAGCGCGGAATCCCCGCCGCCGACCACCAGCAGGTCCTGGCCTTTGAAGAACGCCCCGTCGCACGTGGCGCAGGTGGACACGCCCCGGCCCATCATGCGCTGCTCGGAATCCAGGCCGAGCATCCGCGCCTTGGCGCCGGTGGCGACGATAACCGAGTCCGCCGTGTAGGTGGTCTTGCGAACTGCGATGCGGTAGGGGCGATCGCTGAAGTCAACCTCGGTCACGTCATCAGTGACGAACGTCGTCCCGAAGCGCTCCGCCTGCTTGCGGAACAGTGACATGAGGCTGGGGCCCATCACGCCGTCGGGGAACCCGGGGAAGTTCTCCACCTCGCTGGTGATCATCAGCTGCCCACCGGCATCGAAGCCCTCGATCATGAGCGGGGCGAGGTTGGCCCGGGCGGTGTACAGCGCCGCCGTCAGGCCGGACGGCCCTGACCCGATGATGACGACCTTGTGGTGCAGCTCCTCGGTGTCTTCGCTCACGGTGCCTCCAACTCCCTCGCGTCCGCCGGCATTCCCGCTCTCCGGCGGGCAGCATAGGGCCGGGGCGCAGATAGTGGGCAGTAGCCTGGAAGGCCAGATGGCCGGTCAGGCGTGCGTCAACCACCCGAAGCGGATGACCCGGGTGTCCTGCTCGTCGTGCGGGAACCCGATCTGTACCGCCTGCATGCGGGAGACGCCGGTGGGCATGAAGTGCCCGGCCTGCGCCCGGCCGAAGCTGCACGCCGGCGCCCTCGGGCGACCCCGGCACTACGCCGCAGCCACCGGCGCCGGCCTGGCGGTGGCCGTGCTCATCGGGGCTCTAGCGACGCTCGCCCATCTAGGAGTCTTCGGCATCGTGTTGCCGATCATCGCCGGGGTGGTCGTGGGCCGGGCCGTGGCGTGGGGCGCCGCCGGGCATCGCCATGGGCGGTTCGTGGCGATCGCGGTGGCGACCACTGTGGTGGGGCTTGTGGCTGGGTCGGTGCTGGCTGGGGCGAGCTTCAAGGGCGCCGCCGGCCCCGCGGCGCTGCTCGGGCTCCTCCTGGCGGCCTTGGCGGCGGGGTTCGCCGCCGGCCAGTAGTCCCCAGTTTTTGGGGGCGGCCTTCAGGTAGCAGCCACCCGCTGGCATGATGGGCCCATGACCGACCACGCCGCCGTCGAGGGCCGCCGCCCGAACCGCCTCATCGACGAGATGAGCCCCTACCTCCTGCAGCACGCCCACAACCCGGTGGACTGGTACCCCTGGGGCCCGGAGGCGCTGGAGCGGGCCCGGACCCTCGACCGCCCCATCCTGCTCTCGATCGGGTACGCCGCCTGCCACTGGTGCCACGTGATGGAGCGGGAGTCCTTCGAGGACCAGATCACCGCGACCTACATGAACGGCCACTTCGTGTGCATCAAGGTTGACCGGGAGGAGCGGCCCGACCTCGACTCGATCTACATGGACGCCGTCCAGCTGCTGACCGGGCAGGGCGGCTGGCCGATGACGATGTTCCTCACCCCCGAGGCGGTCCCGTTCCACGGTGGCACCTACTTCCCGCCCGACGACCGGGGCGGGATGCCGTCCTTCATGCGGGTCCTCCGCGCGGTGTCGGAGACCTGGGAGGCCCGCCGGGACGAGATCCGCCACCAGAGCGGCCAGGTGCTGGAGCGCCTCCAGATGCTGGCCGGGCTGGCGACGGCCCCGCAGGAGGGAGCCACGGGGGGCGGGGAGCCCCTTGGCGCTGCCGTGCTGGAAAAGAGCGTGAGCGAACTCGGATCCCGCTTCGACCGGGCCCACGGAGGCTTCGGGCGGGCGCCCAAATTCCCCCAGCCGCCCATCCTTGACCTGCTCCTACGGGCCTCGGCCGGAGGTTCCGGGTCCGGGCCAGAGCCCGGCTCTGCCCGGGAGATCGTCGAGTTCACCCTGCAGAAGATGGCCCACCAGGGGATCTACGACCAGGTGGGCGGTGGCTTCCACCGCTACGCCGTGGACCGCCAGTGGCTGGTGCCGCACTTCGAGAAGATGCTGTACGACAACGCCCAGCTCGCCCGGCTGTACACCCACGCCTGGCAGGCCTGGAAGGTGCCCCTCTACCGGCGCATCGCCCAGGAGACGCTGGGTTACCTGCTGCGGGACCTCCGGGACCCCGCCGGCGGGTTCGCCTCCAGCGAGGACGCCGATTCCGAGGGCCACGAGGGCAAGTTCTACGTGTGGGACTTCGCCGAGGTCGAGGCGGTGGCACCCTCCGCCCTCGAGTACTTCGGGGTGAGCAGGGGGGGCAACTTCGAGGGCAGGAACATCCTCACCGCCGCCTCGGACGAGCCTCCGCCCGGGACGGTTGCCGCCCTCCTGGAGGCCCGGTCACGCCGGGTCCGCCCCGCCCGGGACGGCAAGGTGCTGACCTCGTGGAACGGCCTGGCCATCGGCGCCTTCGCCGACGCCGGGGCTGCCTTCGGCCGCCCGGACCTCATCCAGGCCGCCCGGGAGTCCGCCGGCTTCCTGCTGGAGACCGCCCGGGACGGGCAGGGCCGCCTGGTGCACGCCTACAAGGACGGCCGGGCGAGCGTTCTCGGGATGATGGAGGACTTCGCCTACCTGGCCGACGGCCTCTTCGCCCTGTGGGAGGCCACCTTCGAGCCCCGCTGGTTCGAGGCTTCTCTCGCCCTCGCCCGGGAGATGCTCGACCGCTTCTGGGATCCCGCCGGCGGGGCCTTCTTCTCGACCGCCTCCGACCACGAGTCCCTGCTGGTGCGCCAGAAGGAGCTCATCGAGTCCGTGACCCCCAGCCCGAACGGGGTGGCGGCGCTGCTGCTGCAGAAGCTGGCACTGGTCGTCGGCGACGCGTCGCTGC
The DNA here is from genome assembly GCA_035765775.1 of Actinomycetota bacterium. Lineage (NCBI taxonomy): Bacteria > Bacillati > Actinomycetota > Actinomycetota bacterium. Next base: position 149,760 of record DASTWV010000055.1, read on the forward strand.
AGGAGCGGGCGATGACGCTGCTCGAGGTCGCCCGGGGGCTGATGGAGGCCTCCCCGATCTCGGTGCCCTCGCTGACCAGTGCGCTCAGCTTCCACCTGGCCAAGGGCAAGGAGGTCGTGGTGGTGGCGGAGGGATCGTTGGCGACGGCCGGCCCGCTCCTGGCCGTCATCCGGGACCACTACCTGCCGAACGCCGTGCTGGTGGGATCCCCGCCCGGGATCCCCACCCCCCTGCTCGAGGGCAAGGCCGCCCGGGGCGGGGCGCCCACCGCCTACGTGTGCGAGGGCTACGCCTGCCGGGCGCCGACCACCGACCCTGCGGTGCTGGCGAAGCAGCTGGAGGCCTAGCTGCCGTACCCGTGGGCCTACGGACCGGAGTCAGCCCCTTCCGGGCAGGACGAGGCGGGGACCCACCCGACGTCGAGGCGGCGCCATCGCCCGCCAGCCATGCCGAGCTGGCCAGCGATCCGATATTTGTGCATGGCCGAACAGGATTATCATGTCCAGCCATGCACAAAAGGGGGTCTACCGCTCGCTTCGCGCACACGGCGCGCGTGGCGGTCCCCTTCACTCCTAACGGCCGTCGTGGCGGTGGCGGCGTTCTTAGGCATGTGGTTGATCGCCGATCTCTACTGGCTATGCCGTTGGGTCATCCGGTCCTTCCGCCGGCCGAGTCCTCGCACCGCATTGAGGGCGTGCCCTTGCCTGTCGCCTTCGCCTTGGTTGCCTTGGGCGCCTTAGCTCAGAACGACAGCGCCTGGTAGATCTCCACGAAGAGCCGGTCCATGTTCTGCACCATGTCGCGCTCCTCGGTCTGGCTGTCGTACAGCAAGATGGCGCACGAGTTGGTGTTGGAGGCGTTGGCCAGGCCGTTCAGCTGCTTGTAGGCGGTGGAGTGGTGCGACGCAATCCGGGCCACCATGTTGCACGCGCACGCGTCGTAGGTGGCGGGCGTCGGGGTCTCGGCCCCGACGTAGTTGGCGAACTCGGCGATGATGCCGTCGGTGGCCTCGCTGGTGTCCCGCCGGGGCGGCAGCTTGATCAGGCGGAAGATGTCCTCCAGGCGCTTGACCTGGCCCTGGGTGATGGTGTGGTACTTGCCCAGCAGCTCCTGGACCTTGGCGGAGTTCAGTTCCGGCACGATCTTGCCCAGGGCCTCGGCGAACTTCTGCTCGCTGTCGTTGATCACCGCGAGCTCGTGCTCGAAGAGTTCCCGTGCCGCAGGTTGGTCTGATGCCATCGCATAGCTCCTCTCTGTCCGCGCTGCCCGCTACGCTCCGGTGACCAATGAAAGGAGCGCCATGCCCGACCAATACGTCGTTGTCATCGAGATACCCGCCGGGAGCCGCAACAAATACGAGTACGACCATGACACCGGTGCGATCTTCCTCGACCGCCGACTGTTCACGGCGACCAGGTATCCCACAGATTATGGCTTCTTCCCGGGTACGCTCGCCGCCGACGGCGACCCCCTGGACGCACTCGTGCTCACCGCCGATCCCACATTTCCCGGATGCCACATCCGGGTGCGGCCGGTCGGGGTGTTCTGGATGGAGGACGAGAAGGGGCCGGACGCCAAGGTGCTGAATGTGCCGATCGGCGACCCGGTGCTGTCCCGCATCAACTCGATCACCGACCTCGAGGCTGAGCAGCGCAACGAGATCGAGCACTTCTTCACCATCTACAAGGACCTGGAGCCCGGCAAGCGGGTCTCCACCCGGGGCTGGAGCGGCCCCGAGGAGGCGCAACAGCAGATCGCCATCGCCGCCGACCGCTACACGGCCAGCGAGGGTTCCCCCAAGGCTACGAAGCCCTCTTGATCCGGGCGCCGAGGCCCTCCCCGAGGCCGATGAGCCCCAGGCCGACGATCAGGTGCACGATCTTGACGGCCACCGACGGGCCGCCGTTCATGCCGGTCTGGGCAAAGCCGAGGATCGGCGCAGCCAGGCCCCAGATGACGGCCACGGCGATGAAGGTGGTATTGACCTTCGCCTTCGCGGCCAGAAAGGCCAGGGCGAACACCGCCAGCACCAGGAGGATGGCCAGCGACTCGTGGGCGTGCTCCAGGCTCTGGTGGGTTTCGCCGTGGCGCCAGAGGAAGATGCCGAGCACCAGCACGGCGAGTCCCAGCACGCGCACGGCCATCTGCAGGATGAGGGGGAGACGCTTCATGGCGCTGGCAGCATAATCCTCCAGGCGCGGGGCTCTGGCGCCGAACTAACATTGACGCGGCAGGCAGTGAAGCACGGTGGAAGGAGGGTGGCCACATGACCGGCGACATACCGCATAGTCCGTCGCGCCACCCGTCTCCCGCGCTGCACCTGTTACCCCCGCACGGCCGCTAGCCCCGCTGCCACACCGGCCCCCCCACACCGGGAGGGCCATCTCCTGGCGGCGGGGCGGACCACACCGCCGCTGCTTCCGCCCCGTAGCCGACTCCGACTCTCGGCTGCGCCGAGCTTTTCCAGGAGGTGAGCCATGTCCCGCATACCGCCGCTCCCCGGCCGGCGCGTCCTGCAGAACTACCGCGTGGGACGCAGCCAGCGCCTGCTCACCCTGAAGAACGTGCGCGAGTCCCTGGTGTCGGTGGCCGGCATCGTGGGGCGCCCGGTGCGCAACCAGGCGGGCGAGGAGATCGGTCGTGTGCGCGACGTCGTCGTGAAATGGGCCGGCGACGACGAGTACCCTCCGGTCACGGGGTTGGTCGTGGGGATCGGCCGGCGGGAAGCGTGGGTACCCATCGAGCAGGTCAGCCGGCTGGCGGCCGACGGCGTCGAGTTGTCCTCCGCCCGCCTGGACCTGCGTGACTTCGGGCGGCGCGAGGGCGAGGTGACCATGATCCGCGACGTCATCGACCACCAGCTGGTGGACATCGACGGCGTCAAGGTGGTCCGTGCCGCCGACCTCTACCTGGCCCCCGTCCAGGGGGTCTACCGGCTGGTGGGCGTCGATGTCAGCGCCCAGACGCTGCTCCGCCGCCTGGGCCCCGCCCGGTGGCGGACCACCGCCACCCCCGACCGGGTCATCGACTGGGCGGCGATCCAGCCCTTCGGCACGCCGACCGGCCCCACCGGTGAGGTCCGGCTGCGCACGCCGCACCAGGGCCTGCGCCGGCTGCGTCCGGGCGAGCTGGCCGACCTCCTGGAGGAGCTGAGCCACCGGGAGCGCCGGGAGCTGCTCTCGGTGCTGGAGCCGGAAGCCGCCGCCGACGCCCTCGAGGAGATGGAGCCCCGGGAGCTGAACGCCCTGCTGCAGGAGTCGCCCCCCGAGGAGGCCGCCGAGCTGGTGGCCCGGATGGAGCCGGACGAGGCGGTGGAGGCGCTGCGCGACCTGGAGCAGGAGGACCGGGACGAGCTGCTGGAGCTGATGCCGGCGGAGGCGGCAGACCACCTCACCCGGCTCTTGGACTACGACGACGACACCGCCGCCGGGCTCATGACCACCAACCTCGTGCTGGTGGGCCCCGACGAGCGGGTCGAGGAGGTCCGGGACCGCCTGCGCACCATGGAGGGCCACCAGGTGGACATCGACGCCGTGATCGTGGTGGACGCCGACGGCGGCGTCGTGGACGACGTCACGCTCTTCGAGCTGTTCGTTGCCGAGCCCGGCACCCGGATGGCGGAGCTGGCGGGCCCGCCGCCCGCGGTCACCATCCTGGCGGACGCACCGGCCGAGGAGGTGGCCGAGCGCCTGATCGACAACCGGGGCTCGTCCCTGGTGGTGGTGGACGACGAAGGCCGCCCGCTGGGACGGATCCTGGCCGACGATGTCGTCGACGCGCTGGTGCCCGGCCGGGGCCGCCGGCTCTTCCCGGCCCACCCGGAGTAGCGCCCGCCGGTGGAGGCTGCCCCCGACGCGGTGGAGGAGACGCCGGCCGAGCATGCCCGCCGGGCGACGCTCGCGCCCCGCCGGCCGTCACCCCTGCGCCGCGCCCGGCGCTACCTCCTGGTGCTCGGGCCCGGGCTGATCGCCGCCAGTGCGGGCAACGACGCCGGCGGCATCGTGACCTACGCCTCGGCGGGGGCCCAGTTCGTCTACCGCACCCTGTTCCTCATGGTGCTGATCACCGTCTCCCTGGTGATCGTCCAGGAGATGGCGGCCCGGCTGGGGGCCTTCACCGGCCAGGGGCTGATGTCGCTGATCCGGGAGGAGTTCTCGCTGCGGGTGGCCACCTTCGCCGTGGTGTGCCTGGTGATCGCCAATGTCGGCCTGGTGGTCGCCGAGTTCGCCGGCATCGCCGCTGCCTTCGTGCTCTTCGGGGTCTCCCGCTACGTGTCGGTGCCCATCGCCGCCGTGGTGATCTGGGGGGCCGTGGTCTTCGGCACCTACCGGTACGTCGAGCGGGTGTTCCTGCTGCTGTCGCTGGTGTTCTTTGCCTACCCGGTGGCGGCGATCCTGGCCCATCCCCACTGGCACATGGTGGCGGCGCAGACGGTACTGCCCCACTTCTCGGAGAGCAAGGCGTTCCTGCTGCTGGCCGTCGCCCTGGTGGGGACCACCATCACTCCCTACATGCAGCTGTACCAGGCCGCGGCGGTGGCGGACAAAGGGATCGGCCCCGAGGAGTACCCGCTGGAACGGGTCGACGCGGTGAGCGGTTCGATCTTCTCCAACCTCATCGCCATGGCCATCATCGTGGCCACCGGGGCGGCGATCGGCGGGAGCGGCGTGCTGGTATCGGCCAAGGCGGCGGCCAGCGCGCTGCGGCCGGTGGCCGGCGGGGGCGCGGTGGCCCTGTTCGCCATCGGCCTGCTGGGCGCCTCGGCCCTGGCGGCCGCGGTGGTGCCGCTGTCCACCGCCTACGCCCTGGCCGAGGCGGTGGGGGCGGAGCGGTCGGTGTCGCGCCGGTTCTCCGAGGCCAAGGTCTTCCTAGGGCTCTTCACCGCCCAGATCGCCATCGGGGCGTTGCTGGCGCTCAGTCCCGGGAACCTGTTCAGCCTGCTGATCGGCACCCAGGTGCTCAACGGGCTCATTACGCCGATCATCCTGGTGTTCATCCTGATCCTCGCCAACCGGCGGAGCCTTCTGGGCGCGGCGGCCAACGGCCGCGTCCTCAAGCTGGTGGCCGGCATCTGCATCGCTGCGGTGGGCACCCTGTCGCTCGTGGTCTTCGGCCAGACGGTCTTCGGCTGGCTCCACCTCTGAGCCCACCTCTGAGCCCGCCCGCAGTCGCCGTCCGGCGGGCGAGGGCCACCGCCAATCTCCTGGTGAACCGGGCACCGGCGGTGGACGCCGTGCCCCAGGCCCTCGTCGGTGTCCAGGCGCAGGACATGGCCGCCGCCGAGCTTGCCTTCCGGGCACGCACCGCCGGGTGCACGGTGCAGGACGTGCGGGCGGCGGTGACGGGCGGGGCGTTCGTGGTCACCTGGACGCTGCGGGGCACCCGGCACCTGCACGCGGCCGAGGACGTCCGGTGGCTGGTGGGCCTGCTGGGTCCGGTGTTCGGGCGCCCGGGCGCCCGGGACCGGCAGCTGGGCATCGCCGGCGAGGCCGGGGAGCGGGCGGTGGCGGCGCTGGGCCGGGCGCTCGAGGCAGGACCGCTGAGCCGGGACGAGGTGCGGGAGGTTCTGGCCCGCCTTCCCCTCGTGGCCCCCCTTGGTGTCGATGTCACCGGCCAGGCCCCCATCCACATCGTGCAGCGAGCGGCCCGGGCGGGGGTGCTGTGCATCCTCCCGGCGCCGGGGCGCCCAGCCGCCGAGGACCTCTACGTGCTGCTGGACGACTGGGTCCCGCCGGCCCCGGCCGTGGCGCCCGAGGCGGCGGCGGCCCGCCTGGCCGCCCGCTTCCGGACGGGCTACTGGCCCGCCACCGCAGCCGACTTCCGGGCCTGGTCGGGCCTGCCGGCGGCCCTGGCACGGGCCGGATGGGCGGCGGCCGGGGGCGACACCGGGCCGGCGGCCCCCGCACGCGAGCCGGTGCCTGTGCGGCTGGCGGGCGCCTTCGATCCGCTGTTGCTGGGCTACGCCGACCGGTCGGCGCTGCTGGCCCCCGGCGGCGCCCCCCGGATCAACGCCGGGGGCGGGATGGTGCGTCCGGTGGTGTACGCCGACGGCCTGGCGGTGGCCACGTGGGGTTGGAGCAGCCCGAAGCGGCGCAGCATTGCCATCGCCCCCTTCGGGGAGCCGCCGACTGCGGAGGAGCTGGCAGCCGAAATCGAGGATGTCGAGCGGTTCTTGGCGGCAACTGACCCCGGTCAGAGGATGGGGAAGTAGCGGGCCAGCTCCCACTCGCTGACCTGGCTCACGTAGTCGCCCCACTCCTGTTTCTTGTTGCGGATGAACCACTCGAAGACGTGCTCGCCCAGCGTGGTGGCCACCAGCTCGGAGCGCTCCGCCTCGGCCAGCGCCTCGCCCAGGGAGCCGGGCAGTGACACGACGCCCTCGGCCGCCAGCTCCTCGGGGGTCATCTGGTACAGGTTGACCGGGAGTTCGTCGGCCAGCTTGTAGCCCTCCTCCACCCCCCGCAGCCCGGCGGCCAGCACCACGGCGAAGGCCAGGTAGGGATTGCACACCGGGTCGGGCGCCCGGTACTCGATCCGGGTGGAGTCCGGCCGGCCCCGCCGGACGTGGGGCACGTTGACCACCACCGACCGGTTGTTGCGCGCCCAGGCGACGTAGACCGGCGCCTCGTATCCCGCCACCAGGCGCTTGTAGGAGTTCACCCACTGGTTGGTCACCGCGGTGATCTCCCGGGCGTGGGTGAGCAGCCCGGCGATGAATCCCTTCGCCACCGCCGAGAGCCCGTCGGGCGAGCCGGCGTCGTGGAAGGCGTTGGCGTCGCCCTCGAAGAGCGAGAAGTGGGTGTGCATGCCGGAGCCCTGCACCGACCCCAGGGGCTTGGGCATGAAGGTGGCGTGCGCCCCGGCGTCCTGCGCCAGCTCCTTCACCACGTGGCGCACGGTCATCACGGTGTCGGCCATCGCCAGGGCGTCGGCGTAGCGCAGGTCGATCTCGTGCTGGCCGGGGGCGTCCTCGTGGCGGGCGTACTCCACCGGGATGCCCATGTCCTCCAGGGTCAGCACGCTGTCCTTGCGCAGGTTCGCCGCCCGGTCGGTCACGGTGAGCTCGAAGTACGAGCCCCGGTCCAGCGGCTGGGCGCCCGGGTCGGGCGAGTCGAAGTAGAAGTACTCGATCTCGGGGGCGGCGTAGCAGGTGAAGCCCCGGGCGCGGGCCCGCTCCAGCGTGCGGCGCAGCACCGCCCGCGGGCTGCCCTCGAAGGGGCTGCCGTCCAGGTTGTAGATGTCGCAGGCGATCCGGGCCAGCGGCGCGCCCCGCTCGGCGTGCCAGGCCAGGAGCTGCAGGGTCCGGGCGTCGGGCCGGGCCAGGACGTCGCTCTCCTGCACCCGGCTGAAGCCGTCGATGGCCGAGCCGTCGAAGGTGATCCCCTCGCCGAGGGCGCCCTCCAGCTCGGCGGGCGTGACGTCGAAGCTGCGCGGGATGCCGAGGACGTCGGTGAACCACAGCTGCACGATGCGGATCCCGCGCTCGTCCACCACCCGCAGGGCATACTCCTCCGGCCGTTCCATGCGCCGCAGTCTCCTACAGAGCGCCTCGGGATGCGGTCAGGGGGTGCGCCCGTAGAACAGCCGCTCCACCACGCCCCGGGCGCGGCGGGTGACCCGGCGGTACCGGTCCCGCAGCTCGGGCCCGGTGGTGCCCAGGCTCGCGGCCAGGCGGGCCAGCTGCTCCGGTTGGGTGGGCAGCGAGTCCCTCCCGGGCGGAGCGGATCCCGTGGTGGGCGACAGCATGAGGAACCACCGGTTCCGGGTCCGCTCGCAGAAGCGGTAGGACTCCGACAGCGCCCGGGCATCGGGCTCCGAGAGGGCGCCGGCCCCCTCGAGGGCGGAGAGCGCCGCCATCGTCCCGGTGGCCCGGACCCCGTGGGTCATCTGGAGGAGCTGGACCGTCCATTCGACGTCGGACAGCGACCCCTTGCCCAGCTTCAGGTGGAACTGGGGGTCCTCCCGGGGCGGGATGCGCTCCCGCTCGATCCGGGCTTTCATCCGCCGGATCTCCCGCACCTCGTCATCGGTGGGCGGGCGCCAGACCCAGCCCCGTACCAGCTCCATGAACGCCGCCCCCAGGGCCGGGTCGCCGGCCACCGGCCGGGCCCGGACGAGCGCCTGGCGCTCCCAGGTCACCGCCCGGCGCTCGTAGTACGGGCGGTACTCCTCGATGCTGCGCACCAGCCGGCCCTGGCGGCCTTCGGGGCGCAGGTCGAGGTCGACGTCGTAGATCCCGGCGTCGGGCGTCGCCCCCTTGACCAGGCGGCTGAGGTACTCGGCGGCGTGGTGGGCGGCCGCCGGGTCCTCGCCGCCCGAGACCAGGAGGACGTCGAGGTCGCTGGCGTAGGAGAGCTCGCCGCCGCCGAAGCGACCCATGGCGATGACCGCCAGCGGCACGGGAGGGTCCACCGTGCTGATCGCCGCCTCCAGTACCGCCTCGGCCAGGTGGGTCAGGCCCCGGCCGACGTCCTCCACCCCGGTCTGCTCCACCACGTCGCCGGCGGCGATGCGCAGTTCCTCGGCCCGCTTCAGGCGCAGCAGCCCAGCCCGCCGGGAGTCGGGCGCCGACCGCCAGCGCAGGGCTGAGAACGCCGCCTCCACCAGCGCCTCCCGCCCCCGGGGCACCAGGGCGGCGTCGGAGCCGAGATCGGCCAACAGCTCGGGCTGGCGTTCGAAGCCCCGGTGGAAGCGCCGGCCGGTGCCCAGGACCAGGCACAGGCGGCGGGCGGTCTCCGGCGACTCCCGGAAGGCGGCCACCAGGCCGGGCAGGGGCCGGGCCCGCCCGACCAGGGACTCCAGCCCTCGCAGGCCGAGGTCGGGATCGGGGGACTTCGACAGCCAGTCCAGGACGAGGGGCAGCATCTGCTCCATCAGCCGCGACTCCCGGGTGAGCCCCCGGGTGAGGGCGGCCACCGCCCGGCCCGTGCGCGCCGGGTCGGTGAAGCCGAAGGCGGCGAGGCGGGCGTCCACCGCCTCCTCGGGCATGGCTCCGCCGGTGCCGGCGAACGCCTCGAGCAGGGGGCGGAAGTAGAGGTGCTCGTGCACCGTGCGCACCGCCGCCTGGTGGAGGCGGAGGTCGCCGTCGAACCGGGCGAGCGCGGTCCGGGCGGCGTCGTCGCGGTAGCCCAGGACGCGGGCCAGCCGGCCCCGCTGACCGGCGTCCTTGGGGACCGCGTGGACCTGCTGGTTGTCCTCCAGCTGCAGGCGGTGCTCGACCACCCGGAGGAAGGTGTAGCCCCGGGCGAGGGTCTCGGCATCCCCCGGGTCGACATAGCCCGCCGAGGCCAGCTCGCCGAGGGCCTCGAGGGTGTTGGGCGACCGCAGGGCGGCGTCTCTGCCCCCATGTACCAGCTGCAGGAGCTGGACGGCGAACTCGGCGTCCCGGATGCCGCCCCGGCCCCGCTTGACCTCCCGGTCCGCCAGACCCCGGGCGGCCACCGCCTTCTCCGACCGGGCTTTCATCGCCCGCACCGAGCGCAGCTGCTCCGCCCCGAAGGGCCGGCCCCACAGGCGCCTGCCGGCGGCCTCGGCGAAGGCCGCGCCCAGCGACGCGTCGCCTGCGACTGGCCTGGCCTTGAGCAGGGCCTGGAACTCCCAGGGCTTGGCCCAGCGGTCCCAGTAGGCCGCGAAGGAATCGAGCGGCAGGATAAGCCGCCCGGAACGGCCCTCGGGGCGCAGGTTGGTGTCCACCCGGAAGCACTGCCGGGCGATGGCAAGCACCGCCAGCGGGTCGCCCTCGCCCACGAACATCACGTCCACATCGCTGGCGTAGTTGAGTTCCCGGCCCCCCAGCTTGCCCATGCCGATCACCGCCAGCCCGGGATGATCACCACCTGCCTCCCCGGCCAGCACGCACGCCTCGGCGAAGACGTCCTGGGCCAGATCGGCCAGCCCGGCGCCCACCGTGGGGAGGGGGTCGAGGCCGAGGAGGTCCCGGGCGGCGATGCGCAGGAACTCCCGGCGCTGCCAGGCGACCAGCCCCTCCGTGCCCGGGCCGCGTGCCGGGCGGCGGTCGAGCCGGGCCAAGACGTCCAGGGCGTCGGGCTCCGTGGCCAGCAGCTCCGCCAGGGACCGGCTGGCCACCACCACCGCCACGGTTGCCCGGGCGAGGTCAGGGTCCCCGGCGAGGCGGGCGCGCGCCTCCGGCTGGTGCTCGGCGATGCGCTCCAGGGCGAGGGCCACCGCCGCAGGGGCCGCCGAGCGGGCCACGACGTCACCGAGGAGATCCGGGAGGGTGTTCATCGGGTTCGCGTCTAGCATGACGGGCCATGTCGCAGAACGGGTCTCGACGGCCCGGCAGCTGGCCGACCGCTTCTGGGAGCAGCTCCTGGAGCTGGACCCCATCCTGGGCACCCAGGTGGGCGACGAGCGCTTCGACGACCGGCTCCCCGATCCCAGCGCCGCCGGCGTCGCCCGGCGGGCGTCGGTGTACCGGGGCGTCCTGGACGAGATGGGCGGCATCGACCGGGCGGCGCTCGGGGTCGAGGACCGCACCGCCCTCGATGTCGCCGAGGCCATCGCCCGGTCGGGCCTGGACGCCATCACCTACCGGCTGGACCGTTTCCGTGCCGTCTCCCACCTCTTCGGCCCCGCCCAACTCCTCGCCGAGCTGGGATCGCTGCAGCGGGCGGACACGGCGGAGCGGGCCGAGCGCTACCTCGCCCGGCTCGCCGCGGTCCCGACGTACCTGGCTGCGGTCAGCGAGGTGGCCCGGGAGGGCGCCGCCAGTGGCTCGACCGCCCCGGCCTTGGTGGTGGACCGGGCGATCGGCCAGGTGGAGCGCCTGCTGGCGGGCGACCCGGCGACGTCGCCCGGGATGTCGCCCTTCCCCGCCGGAATGGCCGAGACGGAGGCCGGCCGCCAGGCGGCAGCCGCGCTGATGGAGGAGGCCATCTGGCCCGCCTACGCGGGCTACCTCGCCGCTCTGCGGGCCTACCGGCCGGCGGCGCGGGAGACCATCGGGGCCGGGGACCTGCCCGACGGCCCAGCCCTGTACGCCAGCCAGATCCTCGCCCACACCACCCTGCCGCTCACCGCCGAGGAGGTCCACGCCACCGGCCTGGCCGAGCTGGCCGCCATCCAGGAGGAGGAGCGCGAGATCGCCGGTCGACTGGGGCACCCGGACGCAGCTTCGGCGCTGGCGGCGCACACCGCCGCCGGGGGCAACGTCGCTGGCACCCGGGCGGAGCTGCTCGCCCGGGCGGAGCGCCAGGTGGCCCAGGCCTGGGATGCCGCCTCCGGTTGGTTCGGCCGCCTGCCGGCCTCGCCGTGCCAGGTGAGCCCGGTGGAGGCCTTCCGGGAGGAGGACATGCCCCCCGCCTTCTACATCCCGGCCACCGGCGACGGGTCCCGGCCGGGGATCTACTACATCAACCTGGGCCACCTGGACGCCGTCCCGCTGCACATGTTGGCGACGATCTCGTACCACGAGGCCAATCCGGGCCACCACTTCCAGATCTCCATCGAGCAGGAGTTCACCGAACGGGGGCCCCTCCGGCGCTTCGGCGGCATCCAGGCCGGGACCGCCTTCGCCGAGGGCTGGGGGTTGTACTGCGAGCGGCTGGCCGGCGAGATGGGCCTGTACGAGTCGGACTACGAGCGCCTCGGCATGCTGGGGGCCCAGGCGTGGCGGGCGGTGCGGCTGATCGTCGACTCCGGGATCCACGCCCTGGGCTGGGACCGGCAGCGGGCGGTGGACCTGTGCACCTCCGTCGGCCTCGCCCGCCCGGTGGCCGAGGTGGAAGTGGACCGCTACATCTCCTGGCCCGGCCAGGCGCTGTCGTACAAGATCGGCCAGATCGAGATCCAGTCCCTACGGGCCGAGGCCGCCCGCCGGCCGGGGTTCAGCGTGCGGGCCTTTCACGACCGCCTGCTGGAACTCGGCACCCTGCCCCTGGCGGCCCTGCGCCGGGAGATGTCGAGCGTGTAGGGTTCCTCGGCAGCATCGGTTTTGGGAGCGGCGGCAGCGGGGCCAGCGGGGGCAGCGTGGGCGAAAGCAGCAGTGCCTGGGAGAGCGCGCTCGAGTATTTCGACGCCGCCGCCGACCTCATGGACCTGGAGGAGGGCATCCACGCCATACTCCGGGCCCCCAAACGCTCCTTGATAGTGTCGGTCCCGGTCCGGATGGACGGCGGCGACGTGCAGGTCTTCACCGGCTACCGGGTCCACCACGATGTCACCCGGGGGCCGGCCAAGGGTGGGATCCGCTACCACCCCACGGTGTCCCTGGACGACGTCAAGGCGCTGGCCATGGCGATGACGTGGAAGTGCGCCGTGGTCAACCTCCCGTACGGCGGCGCCAAGGGTGGCATCACGGTGGACACCACCACGATGTCGATGGGCGAGATCGAACGGATGACCCGGCGCTACGCCTCCGAGATCCTGCCGCTGATCGGCCCGAACAAGGACATCCCGGCGCCCGACCTCAACACCGACGAGCAGATCCTGGCCTGGATGATGGACACCTACTCGGTGAACGTCGGCCACTCCGTCCCCGAGGTGGTCACCGGCAAGCCGGTGTCGATCGGCGGCTCCGAGGGCCGGGCCGAGGCCACCGGCCGGGGCGTCATGTACCAGGTCCTCTCGGCGCTCAAGACGCTGGGGACGGGGGTCGAGGGCGTCCGGGTGGCCGTGCAGGGTTTCGGGAAGGTGGGGGGCAGCGTCGCCCGGCTGCTGCACCGGCAGGGCTGCCAGGTGGTGGCGATCTCCGACGTCTCCGGCGGGGTCGTCAACCGGCACGGGCTGGATCCCGACGCCATCGAGCGCCACCGGCGGGAGACCGGGGAGCTTGCCGGCTGCCCCGGGACCGATCCGGTCAGCAACGCCGACCTGCTGGAGCTGGACGTGGACGTGCTGGTGCCAGCCGCGGTGGAGGGCGTGCTCACCGAGCGGAACGCCGACCGGGTCCGCGCCCGCCTGGTGGTGGAGGCGGCGAACGGCCCCACCACGCCCGCGGCGGACCGCATCCTCAACGAGCGGGGCGTGCTGATCGTCCCCGACGTCCTGGCCAACGCCGGCGGGGTGGTGGTGTCCTACTTCGAGTGGGTGCAGGACCTGCAGGCCTACTTCTGGTCCGAGGAGGAGGTCAACGCCCGCCTGCGCCAGATCATGGAGCGGGCGTTCCTCGACGTCTTCGCCACAGCCCAGGCGAAGAAGTGGACCACCCGGGAGGCCGCCATGGTGGTGGGCGTGTCCCGGGTGGCTGAAGCCTGGCGGGTGCGGGGCCTGTACCCGTAGGAGCTCCGGTGGTTGCAATGGGCGGCCCGGATGCCTAAGCTGGCTGGAAACCACACCCGTGTAGTTCGAGTTCGGCTGGGTGACTGCTGGTGAGGGGGCCGCCGTGAGCGAAGAGCAGGACACCCCCGGCTTCGGGGACCGTGAGAAAGAGATCCTCGAGTTCGAGCGCTTCTGGTGGAAGTACGCCGGCGCCAAAGAGCGGGCCATAAAGGACAACCTCGGGATGTCCGCCACCCGGTATTACCAGTTGCTGAACCTGATCATCGACATGCCCGACGCCGTGGCCTACGACCCGATCCTCGTCAAGCGCCTCCAGCGCCTGCGGGCGTTCCGCCAGCGGGAGCGGGTGGCCCGCCGCCTGGGGATCCAGCTGTCGGGCCAGTCGTAGCGTCGCCCGCCGGCGCGGGATGCTCCCCATGGCGCGGATGGCCTGAGGCTGCATTGCACTTTGCTACACTCAGCGCATGGCGCAACTTGTTACCCGCATAAGCGACAAGCTGGCGGGCGAGGTGGACGCCCTCGTGGCCGCGGGCGAGGTGCGAAGTCGCTCGGAGGCTGTCCGCCTGGGCCTCGAGCATCTGGTCGACCACTTTCGACGCGCACGCATTGGTGCAGCCCTTGTCGAGGGCTACCGCAGAATGCCGCAGACCGAAGAGGAGTTGGCCTGGACCGACCAGGCGACGGTCGCCATGATCAATGAAGAGTCGTGGTAGCGGGTACGCCCACACCCCGGCAGGGCGACATCTGGTGGGCCGAGGCGGAGGACAAGCGCCGGCCCGTGCTGATCATCACGCGATCGGAGGCGATCCCGGTCTTGGCCGCGATCGTTGTGGCGCCTATCACCACCACCATCCGGGGCATCCCTACGGAGATCGCGGTCGGGTCAGCCGAAGGGCTGCCCGCCGATTCTGCGGCTTCCTTCGACAACCTTCAGCCCATCCGACGGGGCTTTTTGACCGTGCGGATGGGGGAACTCGGCATCCGGCGCACCGAGATCTGCTCCGCCCTCGAGGCTTTGGCCGACTGCTAGCGGCACCGGGGCGCCCGGCGCGTGGGCGCCGGGTAGCATGGGGGGGCCGTTCCTTCCCCGTGAGCCGGGAGGCTCCGCATGGCCCATGTGCTCAACCTGACCTGCCGGGAGTGCGGGCGGACCTACCCCGTCGGCCCCGTGCATGTGTGCGACTTCTGCTTCGGCCCCCTGGAGCCGGCCTACGACTACGCCGCCATAGCCGCCACGGTGAGCCGGGAGAGCATCGCCGCCGGGCCGCAGACCATCTGGCGCTACGCCGGTCTCCTTCCCATAGAGGACGGGGTCGAACGGGTGGACCTCGGCACCGGCTGCACCCCCCTCGTCCGGGCCGACCACCTGGCCAGGCAGCTGGGCATCGCCGAGCTCTACCTGAAGAACGACATGGCCAACCCCACCCACTCCTTCAAGGACCGGGTGGTGACCGTGGCGCTGACCGCCGCCCGGGCGATGGGCTTCACGACGGTGGCGTGCGCCTCCACCGGCAACCTCGCCAACTCGGTGGCCGCCCACGCCGCCCGGATGGGGCTCAAGGCCTTCGTGTTCATCCCCGCCGACCTCGAAGCCGCCAAGATCGTGACCACCGCGGTGTACGGGGCGACCGTCGTGGCGGTCAAGGGCAACTACGACCAGGTCAACCGGTTGTGCTCCGAGGTCGCCCAGACCCAGCACTGGGCCTTCGTCAATGTCAACCTGCGCCCGTTCTACTCGGAGGGGTCCAAGACGCTGGCCTTCGAGGTGACCGAGCAGCTGGGCTGGGAGGCGCCCGAGCACGTCGTCGTGCCGGCGGCGTCCGGGTCGCTGCTGACCAAGGTGCACCGGGGACTGTCTGAGTTGCACAAGGTGGGGCTCCTGGAGCAGGCACCCGCCACCAGCATCCACCTGGCGCAGGCGCTGGGCTGCAGCCCCATCGTGGGGGCGGTGCAGTCCGGGACGGACCACATCCGGCCGGTGAAGCCGAACACCATTGCCAAGTCGCTCGCCATCGGGAACCCGGCCGACGGCTACTACGCTTCCAAGATCGTGCGCCGCACCGAGGGCCGGGCCGAGTCGGTGACCGACGAGGAGATCATCGCCGCCATCCGCCTGCTGGCTTCCACCGAGGGGCTGTTCACCGAGACCGCCGGCGGGGTGACCATCGGCGCCCTGGCCAAGATGGCCGCGGCCGGCGCGTTTGCCGATGGGGGCCGGGTGGTGGCCCTCATCACCGGGATGGGACTCAAGACCGCCGAGGCGCTGCAGGACCGGGTGGGGCCGACCGTGGAGATCCAGCCCGAGCTGGAGGCCTTCGAGGAGGCTCTCGGATTCCTGGAAGACCCGGCGCGGTAGATTGGCGGCCATGGCCACCCGAGTGAAGATCCCCACCCAGCTGCGCCAGCTCACCGGCGGCGAGACCGAGCTGGAGGTCACCGCAGGCTCGATCCGGGAGCTGCTGGCCTCGCTCAACTCCAGCCACCCGGAACTGGTGGAGCGGGTCCTGGGCGAGGACGGCGAGATCCGGCGCTTCGTGAACGTGTACGTCGGCGACGAGGACGTGCGCTTCCTGGACGGCCTGGACACCCCGCTGACCGACAGCGAAGTGGTGTCGATCCTGCCGGCGGTGGCCGGGGGCTGAGCCCCGCAGGTCCCCCGCACGTCCCCCGCACGTCCCCGTAGGTCGCTTCGCCGGAAATTCTGTCCGGTCTGGGGAGATGCCAGTTGCAAAGACCCGGTTAGCACTCTATGTTAGTGAGTGCTAACACTCTCAGCCTCCAGTTGCGAGTCTGGAGGGTGCACCGGCACATCGGCAACGGCAACGCCTACCACAGGAGGGACACATGGCGGTCAAAGATCTGGCGTTTCATGAGGAAGCGCGGCGGTCCATGGAGCGGGGCATGGACATGCTCGCCAACGCAGTGAAGATCACCCTCGGCCCCAAGGGCCGCAACGTGGTGCTCGAGAAGAAGTGGGGCGCCCCCACCATCACCAACGACGGCGTTTCGATCGCCAAGGAGATCGAGCTCGAGGATCCCTTCGAGCGCCTGGGCGCCGAGTTGGTGAAGGAAGTCGCCAAGAAGACCGACGACGTAGCCGGTGACGGCACCACCACCGCCACCGTGCTCGCCCAGGCCATCACCAAGGAGGGCCTGCGGGTCGTCGCCGCCGGCGCCAACCCGATCGCCCTGAAGCGGGGCATCGAGAAGGCGGTCGAGGCGGTCGTCGAGTACATCGGCAGCCAGTCCAAGGAAGTCGACTCCAAGGAGCAGATCAGCCACGTCGGCTCCATCTCGGCGAACAACGACTCCGAGATCGGCGAGATCATCGCCGAGGCGTTCGACAAGGTGGGCAAGGACGGCGTCATCACCGTCGAGGAGTCGCAGACCTTCGGCCTCGAGCTGGAGCTTGTCGAGGGCATGCGTTTCGACAAGGGCTACATCTCGGCCTACTTCGTGACCGACCCCGAGCGCATGGAGACCGTGCTCGAGGACCCCTACATCCTCATCGCCAACTCCAAGATCTCGGCGGTCAAGGACCTGCTGCCGGTACTGGAGAAGGTCATGCAGGCCGGCAAGTCCCTGCTGATCATCGCCGAAGACGTCGAGGGCGAGGCCCTTGCCACCCTGGTGGTCAACAAGATCCGCGGCACGTTCCGCTCCGCAGCGGTCAAGGCCCCTGGCTTCGGTGACCGCCGCAAGGCCATGCTGCAGGACGTCGCCGTGCTGACCGGCGCCACCGTCATCTCGGACGAGGTGGGCCTGAAGCTGGAGAACACCAACCTCGGCCTGCTGGGCTCGGCCCGCAAGATCGTCATCACCAAGGACGACACCACCGTCATCGAGGGCCAGGGCGACCCGGAGCAGGTCAAGGGCCGGGTCAACCAGATCCGGGCCGAGCTCGACAAGAGCGACTCGGACTACGACCGGGAGAAGCTGCAGGAGCGCCTGGCGAAGCTGGCCGGCGGCGTTGCGGTCATCCAGGTGGGCGCTGCCACCGAGGTGGAGATGAAGGAGAAGAAGCACCGCGTCGAGGACGCCGTGCAGGCCACCAAGGCCGCGGTCGAGGAGGGCATCGTGCCCGGCGGCGGGACCACGCTGCTGACCTCGGCCAGCGCCCTGGACAAGCTCGAGACCTCGCTCGAGGGCGACGAGCGGTCGGGCATCGGCATCGTGCGCCGGGCGCTCGAGGCGCCGCTGAAGCAGATCGCCACCAACGCCGGCCTCGAGGGCGGCGTCGTGGCCGAGAAGGTGCGCTCGCTGCCCAAGGGCCAGGGCCTCAACGCCGCCACCGGCGACTATGAGGACCTGATGAAGGCGGGCATCGTGGACCCGGCCAAGGTGACCCGTTCCTCGCTGCAGAACGCAGCGTCGATCGCGGCCCTCTTCCTCACCACCGAGGCGATCATCGTCGAGAAGCCGTCGAAGGAAGCGGCCCCGGCGATGCCCGACCACGGCGGGGGCATGGACTTCTAGTCCCGTTTCGCGGTTCAGAACTCCCCGGGGGCCGGCTTGCCGGCCCCCGGGCCGCGCCCGGGGTGCGGTGCGGCGCGGCGGCATCGGCGACGGCGGCCGGTCCGGCCGGTCGGGCCGAGCTCTGGCGGCCGGCCCTCCCTCAGGCGCCCGGGCGCAGGCTCTCGGCCAACTGGCGGAGGATGTCCCACGCCGTGGGGTCCAACAGCTCGGCTTCCACCAGCACATCCCAGGCGCCGTCCAGCAGGCGGGAGATCTCGGCCCGTACGGCCGCCTCCGCCCCCGAGGCCGACACCGCTGCCCGCACGGCGGCCAGGTCGGCCGCTGAGGCGTGCGGGTTCCCCCAGCGCCCGGCGATCGCCTCCCGGTCAGCGGCCGACGCCGTCTCCAGCGCCCGGGCGACCAGCACGGTGGGCTTGCCCCGGCGGAGGTCGGATTCCACGTCCTTGCCGGTGGCCGCCGGGTCGCCGTACAGGCCGATCAGCTCGTCGGCCAGGAAGAATGCCTCCCCGACCGCCACTGCCCAGCGGTCGAGGGCGGCGGGGATCGATGGGTCACCGCCGGCCAGGGCGGCCCCGAACGCCACCGGCCCGGCCACGCTGTAGCCGGCGGTCTTCAGGCGCTCGATGCGCACCGCGTCGCTCGCGGGCACCGGGCGGCCCGAGCTCTGCGCCAGGTCCAGGTACTGGCCGGTCACCGCCTGCAGCCGCATCAGGGCCAGCGGCCCGGACGCCCGGGCCAGCGCCTCGGGGGAGAACCCGGAGCGGGCCAACATGGCATCGGACAGCACGAGGGCCAGGTCGCCGGCCAGCACGGCGATCGAGACGCCGTAGGCGTCGGCATCCCGCTCGTGGCCTGCGGCCCGGCGCTCGGAGGCCAGCCGGCGGTGGAGGGCCGGGTGGCCGCGGCGCAGGGTGGCCTGGTCCATGACGTCGTCGTGGAGGATGGCGAAGGTGTGCAGCAGCTCCAGGCTGCCGGCAGCCCGCAGGATGGCGCTCTCCGCCCCCCGGCCCCCGCACGCCCGGTAGGCACACCAGCACAGGACCGGCCGGAGGCGCTTGCCGCCCGCCGCCCCGGCCCCCTCCACCAGGTCCAGGAGGGGGGTCGAACCGGGGGCCATCTGCTCCATGGCACCACGCCGCTCGGCGAGGAATCCGGCGGTGGCGGCGTCGAGGGCGGCCCGGAGCTCGGCGAGGGCTGAGGACGGGTCGCGGGGGGTCGTCATGCGGCCGGGCAGCGTATCAGCCGCACGTTTCCAGCCCGCAGCGGAGCGGCAGGCAAACGGCCCCTCACGTGCGCAGACATGCGGTTCCGACCCTGCCTCAAGCTGCCGTTGATCCCACCTTCATCATCGTGTGGGCTTCTGCTAGCATGCCGCACCGTGACTCCGCCGCCACGCCGCTCCGCCCGCAACGGGAGTGAGGGAGCCGCCCATTCCCCCGGCACAAAGAAAGGCCGTTCGCTGCGCGCGCGGCTGGTGCTGCTGGGCGCCGCCGTTCTGTGTCTCTTCCTGACCGCCTGCATGGGCGGCCCCCAGAGTTCGCTGCAGGCCTCGGGGTCCTACGCCCGCAGCGCCGACCGCCTCTTCGAGGGCGTCTTCATCATCGTCGCCATTGTCTTCGTGCTGGTCGAGGGGGCCATCGTCGTCTTCCTCATCAAGTACCGGGAGCGTGACCCCAACGACCTCCCCGTCCAGGTCCACGGCCACACCCGGGCCGAGGTGATCTGGACGGTCATCCCGGCGGTCATTCTCGCCGGCGTGGCGATCCCGACGGTCAAGATGATCTTCGACTTCGCCCGGGTGCCCCCGAAGGCGGACCGGGTCGATGTGTGCATCACCGGCCACCAGTGGTGGTGGGAGTACCAGTACGTGAAGGACCCCGGCGACGCCTGCCCGGCCCAGGGCCTGCCCAGCAACGACGTCGCCGTCACCACCGCCAACGAGTTGGTCCTCCCGACCCACAAGAGCATCTACCTGACGCTGAACTCGATCGACGTCATCCACGCCTTCTGGGTGCCCCAGCTGAACGGCAAGCAGGACGTGGTCCCCGGCCACACCAACCACATGACCATCGAGGCCGACAACCCGGGTACCTACTACGGCCAGTGCAGCCAGTACTGCGGCACGTCGCACGCCAACATGCGCCTGCGGGCGGTGGCCCTGACTCCCGACGCCTACCAGAGCTGGCTCTCCCAGCAGGCCCAGCCGGCGGTCACCCCCACCGCCACCGACGCCCAGGCCGGGGCCGACCTGTTCGTCAACGGCCGCAACAACACCGGCGTGTTCGCCTCCAAGGGCCAGCCCGCCTGCTCCAACTGCCACGCCATCGACGGCACCACTGCCGCCGGGCAGAAGGGGCCGAACCTCACCCACGTCTTCACCCGCCAGGCGTTCGCCGGCGACACCTTCGACATGAACCCCGAGAACCTGAAGCTGTGGCTGGAGGACCCGCCCAAGATGAAGCCCGGCGTGGACATGCCCAACCTGGGGTTGACCCCCCAGGAGGTCAACGATCTGGTGGCGTACCTCGAGACCCTGAAGTAGCAGGACGCGCGAGGATGCGGGTAGGAACGGAATCGGCAGACGGAATCGGCAACACGGGAGCGGCGATGAGAGACAGAAAGGGGGACGGGATATGGCAACGGTAGCTGCCGAAGGCGGGCTGCTGCGCAGGCCCCTCGCCAAGTCCGGGTTCTCCAGCTGGATCACGACTGCCGACCACAAGCGGATCGGGATCCTGTACGGCTACACGGCCTTCTTCTTCTTCCTGATCGGGGGGTGCGAGGCCCTCCTGATCCGCCTGCAGCTGGCCCGGCCCAACGGCACGGTCCTGACGGCGAACCAGTACAACACGCTGTTCACCATGCACGGCCTGACCATGATCTTCCTGGTGGTCATGCCGCTGTCGGCGTCGCTGTTCAACTACATGATCCCGCTGATGATCGGCGCCCGGGACGTCGCCTTCCCCCGGCTGAACGCCTTCAGCTACTGGGTGTTCCTGTCGGGAGGCATCTTCTTGTACTCCAGCTTCGTCTTCGGCGGCGCCCCCAACGGCGGGTGGTTCGGCTACGCCCCGCTCACCTCGCTGTATTCGCCCGGCCACGGCCTGACCTTCTACGCCCTCGGCCTCCAGATGCTGGGTATCGCCTCGATCGCCTCGGCGGCCAACTTCATCACCACCATCCTCAACCTGCGGGCACCGGGCATGACGCTCATGCGGATGCCGGTGTTCGTCTGGATGACCCTGGTGACGTCGTTCCTGCTGCTGTTCGCCATGCCGGTCATCGCCGTGGCCCTGTTCCAGCTGGCCTTCGACCGGCTGTGGCACTCGAACTTCTACAACATCGCCGCCGGGGGTGACCCGCTGCTCTGGCAGCACCTGTTCTGGATCTTCGGCCACCCGGAGGTGTACATCCTCATCTTGCCCGCCATGGGTGTGGTGTCCGAGATCCTGCCGGTGTTCTCCCGCAAGCCCCTCTTCGGCTATTCGGCGGTGGTGTTCTCCGGCATCTTCATCGGGTTCATGGGATGGGGCGTGTGGGCGCACCACATGTTCACCGTCGGGCTGGGGCCCTACGCCAACTCCGCCTTCGCGGTGTCCACCATGTTCATCGCCGTGCCCACGGGCGTGAAGATCTTCAACTGGACCGCCACCTTATGGCGGGGGTCGATCCGGTTCCGAACACCCTTGTTATTCGCCGTCGGCATGGTGGCGATGTTCGTGATCGGCGGCCTCTCCGGCGTCACGCACTCGCTGGTGCCTTCGGACTACGAGCAGCACGACACCTACTACATCGTCGCCCACTTCCACTACGTGCTCTTCGGTGGAGCGATCTTCGGGCTGTTCGCCGGGTTCTACTACTGGTTCCCGAAGGTGACGGGCAAGATGATGAACGAGCGCCTGGGCAAGATCCACTTCTGGTGGATGCTCATCGCCTTCAACCTGACGTTCTTCCCCATGCACATGCTCGGCCTCCAGGGCCAGCCCCGGCGGACCTACATCTACCCGTCCAACATGGGCTGGGGGAGCTACAACATGACCGAGACCATCGGGGCCTTCCTTATCGCAGGCTCCATGCTGGTGTTCATCTACAACTGGGTGGTGTCCAAGCGGAAGGGCACCATCGCCGGGCGGGACCCGTGGGACGCCCGCACCCTGGAGTGGAGCATCCCGTCGCCGCCGCCGGAGCACAACTTCGACGACATCCCCCATGTGCACAACCGGGATGACCTCTGGCACCGCAAGTACGCCGAGGGCCCCAGCGGCAAGCCCGTACCCATCCCGGTGGGGGCCGCCGAGGAGCACGACGCGGGCGAGGACCATGCGGTGGGGCACATCCACATGCCGTCGCCGTCCTACTGGCCGGTGCTGGCCGCCTTCGGGCTGCCGGTGTTCGCCTGGAGCCTGATCTTCCACCTGTACGTCGGGGACGCACTGGGCCTGCTCATGCTCTTCTCGGGCATGTACGGCTGGGTCTTCGAGCCGCTGGCCGAGCCCAGCGGTGACCACGGGGTTCTGGAGGGTGCGCACTAATGGCCATCGAGACGGCCGCCCACGGGGCGGCGCCAGCCGCCGAGGAGCACGAGACCTCCCTCGGTCTCGACAACCGCAAGCTGGCGATCTGGGTGTTCCTGGGGTCGGAGTGCATGTTCTTCGGCGCCCTGATCTCCACGTTCCTGCTGTTCCACACCCACACCAACGGGGGGCCGACGCCCCACTCGATCTTCAACATCCCCTACACCTCGGTCTCCACCTTCGTGCTGCTGATGAGCTCCCTGACGATGGTGCTGGCGCTGGCCGCCATCCAGCACGGCGACCACCGCAGCTTCCGGATCTGGATCGTGTGCACCGCCTTGCTGGGCATGACCTTCATCGGGGGCCAGGTCTACGAGTTCACCGGGTTCTTCAAGGACGGCCTGACCATCAAGACCAGCGCCTTCGGCTCGGCGTTCTTCATGCTCACCGGCTTCCACGGCGCCCACGTCACCATCGGCATCCTGATGCTGCTCACCCTGTTCACCCTCTCCAAGCAGGGCAAGCTCCCCACCTCGGAGTCCCTCAAGGTGGAACTGGTCGGGCTCTACTGGCACTTCGTGGACGTGGTGTGGATCGTCATCTTCACTGTCGTCTACCTCATCCCGGCGTCGAAGAAATGAGCGATATCGTCGCCGCCGTGGAGGCCGACGCCGCAGCCCACCCCGTCGAGCACGTCCACCCGGGCCCCTGGGAATACCTGAAGATCGCCTTCATTCTGGCGTTGCTGACGGCACTCGAGGTCAGCGTCTACTACCTGTCCAGCCTGAAGTCGATCCTGCCCGGGGTGCTGATCGGGTTGGCCATCGTCAAGTTCAGCCTGGTGGCGCTGTACTTCATGCACCTGAAGTTCGACACCCGGCTGTTCCGGCGGTTGCTGACGCTGGGCATCATCCTGGCCATCACTGTCTACACGATCGCCATTACGACGCTCTTCAAGTACCTCTGAGGCCCGGCGTGCCGCTCCTCGCCGCCACCGCCTACCCGCCCGGACTGGGGCCGTGGTCGCTGAACGTCTCGGTCGAGACGCTGGTGGTGGCCGAGATGCTGAGCCTGGGCGTTGCCTACTGGGCGGCCCTGCGCCTCCTCGGCCCCCGCTACGTCGAGCCGGGCGAGCGGCCGGCCACCCGGGCCCAGGTCGCGTTCTTCGCGGCCGCCCTGGTCAGCCTCGGGGTGTCCGAGGGGTGGCCCCTGGCGGGGATCGCCAACAACTACCTGTTCAGCGCCCACATGCTCCAGCACCTGATCTTCGTGCTCGTGGTCCCGCCGCTGCTCCTGCTGGGCACACCGCACTGGCTGGCCCGGGCCCTCCTCAAGCGCTCGGTGGTCTGGCCGGTCATGAAGAAGCTGACCCGTCCCATCCCCGCCACCATCATCTTCAACGTGGTGGTGGTCGCCTCGCACGCCCCCCAGGTCATCAACCTGACGGTGCACAACCAGGGGGTGCACATCGCCGACCACCTGCTCCTGCTGGGGGCCGGGCTGATCATGTGGTTCCCGGTGCTGTCGCCGCTGCCCGAGCTGCCCAGGCTCTCGTACCCGGCTCAGATGCTGTACCTCTTCCTGCAGACCATCCTGCCCACCATCCCGGCGTCCTTCCTGACCTTCGCCTCCAAGCCGCTCTACCACTACTACGCGGGCGTGCCCCGGGCTTTCGGGCTCTCGGCGCTGGCGGATACGCAGATCTCCGGGCTGCTGATGAAGGTGGGGATGGGCCTGGAGTTGTGGACGATCATCGCAGTGATATTCTTCCGCTGGTCCAGCCAGGAGGAGCGCTCAGCCCGCCCGCCGAATGAGCTGGAATGGCAGGCGGTCGAACGCGAACTCAACCGTACGGAGTCCCAGAGCAACTAATGCCTAGCAACTCGCGCGAGCGCAGCGTCTTCCCCTTCGCGGTGCCCATCGGGATCGTCGCGGTCGTCGTCGCCCTGGTCTGGGTGTTCTCCCGGATCCTGCTGAACGTGCCCAAGGAAGTGGCGGTGGCGGTGGCGCTCATGACCGCCCTCAACATCCTCATCACCTGCGGGATCATCTCGGTGCGCCGGCTATCGGGCTTCGCCGCCGTGTTCCTGGTGATCGTGATCTCGGTGCCCGTGGTGCTGGGCGGGGCAGCCGCGGCCAAGGCCATCAAGGTGAAGGAGCCGGTGAAGCCGTCACCCCCGCCCGCGGCCGTGCTGGTCTCGGCGGCCAACACCGCGTTCGATACCAAGACCATCAACCTGCCCGCCAAGGGGGCTTCGATCAAGTTCTCGAACAAGGACTCGGTCACCCACAACATCCACATCTTCCAAGGCACCGACGCTAACGGCCAGAGCGTCTTCGCCGGGAGCGCGGTTTCCGGCGGGTCAACCGCCACGTATGACGTCGGCTCCCTGCCTGCCGGGACCTACTTCTTCCGGTGCGACTTCCACCCGACGCAGATGACCGGGACCGTCGTGGTGGGCGGCAGCGGGGGCGGTGCTTCTGGGTCCTCGAATGCGCTCAGCATCAGCGCGGCGAACATCTCGTTCAGCACGGCGTCACTCACCGCCACTGCGGGCAGCGCGTTCACCGTGGCGTTCGACAATAAGGACTCCACCCCACACAACTTCGACATCGTCAGCGGTCCGGCGGGCTACACGAAGCCGGCCAGCCTCCCCACCATCGTCCCCCCGGGCAAGACGCAGACCTATAGCATCCCGGCGCTCCCGGCGGGCACCTACAAGTACCAGTGCGACCTCCATCCCGCGGCCATGACCGGGACGCTGACTGTCCAATAACGGGTCCAGCCTGTCCACCCGCGGCGCTATAGTGGGAACCCTCCGCAGCACCGGCCCCGACGCCGCCTCTCCTGTTCCAGGACCTTCGCGGCACGCGGGAGCCGCGAGAAGGGAAGCCTCCACCTAAGTGAATCGCTTCCAGAAACTGTCAGTCGCCACGACGGCGATGACCATGTTCCTCATCGGCGTGGGTGGGACGGTGCGCGCCAGCGGCTCTGGCCTGGGGTGCCCGGACTGGCCCCGATGCCACGGCAAGTGGTACCCGCCGCTGACCTTCCATTCGATCGTCGAGTACTCCCACCGCACCGCGGCGTCGATTGTCATCGTCCTGGTGCTGGCCACCGCCGCCTACGCATGGGTCCGCTACCGGTCGGTGGCCACCATCTTCTGGCCGGCGTTCAGCGCGCTCATCGTCATCGGCTTCCAGGCATTCCTGGGCGAGCTGGTGGTCAAGTCCAAGCTCAACCCGCACCTGGTGGTCGTCCACTTCGCCACCTCGCTGGCACTGCTGGCCCTGGTGACCCTCACCACCGTCAACAGCTTCCGGCCCCGCGGGGGCCGCTTCGGGCCGCTGGCGAAGGAGGCCGCCGGCGTGGCCGCGGGCACGGCGGTGGTGGCCATCCTGGGGGCCTATGTCACCCAGTGGAATGCGGCTCTGGTGTTCGCTGACTGGCCCCTCTTCGACGGCCGGGTGATCCCCCCCTTCGCCGGCCACCCCGGAGCGGTGATCCAGTTCGTGCACCGCCTGGCGGCGGCCCTGCTGGGCGTCGCCATCATCCACCTGGCCGTCCGGATGACCCGGGCCAAGGCACGCAAGCCACTGCTGATCCTCGGCTGGGTGGCGGTGGCCACCTGGGCGCTCCAGGCGGTGGCAGGTGCCGCCCAGATCTGGACCAGCCTGTCCGCCTGGGCCGTGGCCGCCCACGTGCTGGGGGGCGGAGGGCTGTGGGGTGCTGCCGTGGCACTGGCCTTCGCCAGCTACCGGCTGACCGCCGGGTCTCCCCGTCCGGGGTCCCCGGGCTCCGGTGTGGGTGGCCCAGAGGGAGGGGGTCCGGACGGAGGGGGCTCGCAGCGCGCCGAGCGGCCGGGCGGGTCGGTGGGTTCCCGGGTGCGGGCCTACTTCCTGCTGACCAAGCCCCGGGTGGTCGAGCTCCTGCTGATCACCACCGTCCCGGCCATGGTGGTCGCCGCCCGGGGCTGGCCGTCGGTCGGGCTGATCCTGGCCACACTGGTGGGCGGGTCACTGGCGGCGGGCGGTGCCGGGGCCATCAACTGCTTCGTGGACCGGGACATCGACGACGTCATGGAGCGCACCCACAGCCGCCCCGTGCCCGCCGGGGCCATCGAGCCGCCCCGGGCCCTCGTCTTCGGCATCGTCCTCGAGGTGCTGTCCTTCGCCTTCCTGGCGCTGACCGTGAACGTGCTGGCGGCGTCGCTGGCGGTGGGGGCCACGGTGTTCTACGTGTTCGTCTACACCCTGTGGCTGAAGCGGGCCACGCCCAGCAATATCGTCATCGGGGGGGCCGCCGGCGCTGCCCCGGTGCTGGTGGGCTGGGCGGCGGTGACCGGGCATGTGGGCCTGCCCGCCCTGGTGATGTTCGCCATCATCTTCTACTGGACGCCGCCGCACTTCTGGGCGCTGTCGCTGCGCTACACCGAGGACTACGCCGCCGCCAAGGTGCCCATGCTGCCGGTGGTTCGGGGGCCGGAGGCAACCGCCCGCCACATCGTGCTGTACACGCTGTCCCTGGCCGGCATCAGCCTGGTGCTCTACCCCGTGACACCGATGGGGCCGATCTACCTGGTCTCGGCGCTGGTCCTGGGCGGGCTCTTCGTCCGCCGGGCGCTGGCCCTCCAGCGCCGCCCAAGCGACCCCCGCGAGGCCATGCGGCTGTTCCACTTCTCGATCGCCCACCTCAGCCTGCTCTTCGTGGCGATGGCGGCGGACCGCCTGATCGGCGGGTCGTTCGGTAGCGCCGAGACCGCCGTGCAGGGCGCGGTGTTCGTGGCCGGAGCGGTGGCCTTCTGCGTCTCCCAGGCGGCGATCGGCTACGAGGCGTTGCGCTGGCGGCGGGCCGGCGGCGGGGAACCGCGGGCGGCGGCGTTCCTGGACAAGAAGGCGTCGCCCAGCCACCCGTAGCGCCCGTTCCCCGGAGGGCAGGTGCCCGGCGTGTGACCGGGGTGGGGCCCGTATGATGCCGCGCGTGCCTGCGTTCCCCGCTCTCTTCGATGTGCTCGGCGCCCTGCCCGGGGCCGTCGTCGCGTTCTCGGGCGGCGTGGACTCCTCCGTGCTCGCCGAGGCCGCCCACCGGGTGCTCGGGGAGCGCTCGTTGGCGGTGACCGCCGACTCGCCCTCGCTGGCACGCCGGGAGCTGGCCGCCGCCCGCACCCTCGCCGCCGGGCGCGGGTGGCGCCACGAGGTGGTGGCCACCCATGAGATGGACGATCCCCAGTACGCCGCCAACCCCACCAACCGCTGCTACTTCTGCAAGACCGCCCTGTTCGACCGGCTCGCCCCGCTGGCGGCCGGGCTCGGCGTCCCCGTGCTGCTCGGCACGGTCACCGACGACCTCGGCGACTGGCGCCCTGGCCAGGCGGCCGCCACCGAGCGGGGCGGGCGCCACCCCTTCGTCGAGGCCGGGATGGGCAAGGCGGACGTCCGGGCACTGGCCCGCACGTTCGGGTTGCCCACGGCGGGCAAGCCGGCGTCGGCGTGCCTGGCCAGCCGGCTGGCGTACGGTGTGGCAGTGACCCCCGCCGCCCTGGCCCGGGTGGAGCAGGCCGAGGACCTGGTGTCGGCCCTGGGCTTCCCGGTGCTGCGGGTGCGGGACCTGGGGGGCGACGCCGCCAGCGTCGAGGTGGCCCCCGGCGACCTCCCCCGCCTGCAGCCGCTCTCCGGCCGGGTGGTCGCGGAGCTGTGCGGCCTCGGGTTCGCCTCGGTATCGATCGACGAGCGCGGGTACCGCCGGGGCGCCCTCAACGAGCGGGCCGGCATCGTGCTGCCCCTCGTGGGGCCAGCGGTGGGGGCGCATTGATGGCTCGCCGCCGGATCCACATGACCTTCCCCGAGGTGCTGATCACCGAGCCGGTCATCCACACGATGGGCCAGCGCTTCGCCGTGGTCACCAACATCCGGCGGGCCAACGTCGAGGCCACCGCCGGCTGGGTGGTCCTGGAGATCGAGGGGCCGGAGGACGAGATCGACCGGGCGGTGGCCTACGCCGCCGACCTCGGCGTCGAGGTCAACGAGTCCAGCGGCGACGTGCTCGATGGCTGAGGGGCCTGCGGTGAATCCCATCAGGCCCGCATGAGGATCGACGGGGCGGCAGCCGTCGTCACCGGCGGGGCTTCCGGCCTCGGCCTCGCCACCGCCCGGGCCCTGGCTGCCCGGGGGGCCCGGGTGGGCCTGGTCGACCTGCCGGCATCCGATGGGGAGTCGGCGGCGGCGTCACTGGGCGGGCCTGCGGGGTTCTTCCCCGCCGACGTCACCTCGGCGGAGGGCCTTGAGGCCGCCCTGGATGCGGCGGTGGCCGCCCTGGGCCCGTTGCGCATCGCGGTGGCGTGCGCCGGGGTCGCCCCGGTGGGGCGCATCCTGGCCCGGGACGGGACGCCGCTGGCGCTGGAGGCGTTCAACCGGACCATCGCGGTCAACCTGTCGGGCAGCTTCAACCTGCTGCGCCTCGCCGCCGCCCGCATGGCCACCCGGGAGCCCGAGCCGCCCGACGGCGAGCGGGGGGTCGTGATCCTCACCGCATCGGTGGCCGCCTACGAGGGTCAGGTGGGGCAGGCGGCCTACGCCGCTTCGAAGGGGGGCATCGTCGCCCTGACCATCACCGCCGCCCGGGACCTGGCCGTCGTGGGCGTCCGGGTGGCCACCATCGCCCCGGGGACATTCGACACCCCGATGCTGGCCGGGCTGCCGGCCGAGGCGATGCAACGCCTGGCGGCCACGATCCCGCATCCCAAGCGGCTCGGCCGGCCCGAGGAATACGCCGCCCTGGCGGTCCACATCGTCGAGAACCCGATGCTGAACGGCGAGGTGATCCGCCTGGACGGGGCGCTGCGGATGCCGCCCAAGTAGCGTGTAGGCAGCGTGTCGCGGGCCCTGCTGGTCGATTTGTACGAGCTCACGATGTCGGCCA
This sequence comes from Actinomycetota bacterium, assembly GCA_035765775.1. NCBI lineage: Bacteria > Bacillati > Actinomycetota > Actinomycetota bacterium. The sequence goes on from DASTWV010000055.1 coordinate 178,908, forward strand.
GCTACCTGGCCGAGGGCCTGGACCGGCCCGCCACCTACGAGCTGTTCTTCCGCGACCTGCCCCCGGTGCGCAACTACCTGGTGGTCGGGGGCCTGGAACGGGCGCTGGACGCGCTCGAGGGGCTGCAGTTCGCCGACGACGATCTCGACTACCTGCGGGGACTCGGGTTGTTCAACGAGGCGTTCCTCGCCCGGCTGGGCGGCCTGCGCTTCACCGGCGATGTCTGGGCGGTGCCCGAGGGCGAGGTGGTCTTCGCCAACGAGCCGGTGGTGCGGGTGACCGCCCCCCTCATCGAGGGCCAGCTGCTGGAGACGGCCCTGCTCAACTGCTACACCCTGGCCACCGCCGTGGCCTCCAAGGCGTCCCGGGTGGCCACGGCGTGCGCCGGGCGCCCGTTCGCCGACTTCTCCGCCCGGCGGGACCACGGTCCGGACGCCGCCCTGTACGCCGCCCGGGCGGCCTTCATCGCCGGGGCGTCCTCCACCTCGAACGTGGAGGCGGGGCAGCGTTTCGGGATCCCGCTGTCCGGGACCATGGCGCACTCCTACGTGCTGGCGTTCCCTTCCGAGCTGGACGCCTTCCGGGCGTTCACGCGCCAGTTCCCGGACGCCTCGACGCTGCTGGTGGACACCTACGACGTCCTGGAGGGCACGCGGCGGGCTGCCGAGGTGGCCGGCGAGCTGGCGGCATCGGGCGGCAGCCTGGGCGGGGTGCGGCTGGACTCCGGCGATCTCGGGGCCCTGTCGGTGCAGGTGCGGTCGATCCTCGACGCCGCCGGCTTGCCCGGGGTGAAGATCGTGGCCTCCGGCGACCTCGACGAGTACCGGATCGCCGCCCTCCTGGCCGCTGGTGCCCCCATCGACGCCTTCGGTGTCGGCACCCAGCTGGGCACCAGTGGCGACGCCCCGTCGCTGGGGGCGGTCTACAAGCTGGTGGAGGATGTCACCGGGCCCAAGGCGAAGACCTCCACCGGCAAGGCCACCCGGCCGGGAGTCAAACAGGTGTACCGGTTCGGCGGGGTGGGAGGGATGCTGGAGCGGGATCTCATCGCCCCGGCGGCCGAGTCGGCGCCGGACGGCGGCCGGCCGCTGCTGGAGCCGGTCATGGCGGGCGGTCGCCGCCGGGCGCCGTCGCCGCCGCTGGCCGCGGTGCGGGAACGATACGGCGCGGCGGTCGCCGCGCTGCCGGCGCGGGTGCGGTCCCTGGGGCCGGCGGCGCCCTACCCGGTGGAGGTCAGCGGCGCGCTGGGACTAGGGCTGGGGCTAGGGCTGGGAGGTCCGGCCTAGCTCGTTCAGGGAGGGTCCTAGCTCCGGTGGTCGGGCGGGGTCCAGCGGGTGGGGGTATGGGTGCGCCGCCAGCGGCGCTTCTCGGCGAGGAACTCGAGACCTCGCACGCCGAAGATCACGAACACGATGAAGCAGCCGACCAGCTCCCCACCGACGATGATCCGGCCCGTGAGCACGGCCTATTGTACGAGGCCCTTCCGCAGCGCCAGCGCTACCGCATCGGTGCGGTCGGCGGCCCCCATCTTGGTGAAGATGTGAGCGATGTGGGTCTTCACCGTCTGGGCACCGATGCCGAGCTCCTTGGCAATCTCCTTGTTGGTCTTACCGAATGCCAGGAGCTGCAGGACGTCGTGCTCCCGCTGCGAAAGAGGCTCGGCGCCCCGCCCCTTCGGCTCGGTCATGCCGGTAAATCCATCCAGCAGGTGCCGGGTAACGGAGGGGTGGAGGGCGGCCTTCCCTTCTGCCACGGTCATGATGCCCTTGATCAGCTCGTCTGCCGAAGCGGTCTTCAGCAAGTAGCCGCTGGCACCAGCGAGGACAGCCCTATGCACGTAGGACTCCTCGTCGTGCACCGTGAAGATGAGGGACTTCACCCGGGGGTGGTGGTCCCGGATCCGGCGGATCGCCTCCAGCCCGTCCAGCTTGGGCATGACCACGTCCACCACCACGACATCAGGGTCCAGCCGGTCCACCAAATCCAGCAGCTCCTGGCCGTTGCCCGCCTCCGCGACGATGTCAACGTCTACGGATGTGTCCAGGATGAGGTGCAGTCCATGGCGCACCATTGGGTGATCATCAGCCAGGATCACGCGGACCCGATGCTTTATGAGAGTTTCCACAGCCCTAATGTCGGCGGAACAATCCCCGCGCTTTACTTGCTGAGTGCTGGGACCGCCTCACTGGTTGCGCGTATCCGGTTTGTCGGCCCGTTTGTCCCTATTTGCGCCCCGCTCGCGCGCTCCGTGGTGGCCCAGAGACGGTGAGTGGCAGCCGTCCATACCCCGGCGAAGGCCATGGTAAGGCCGGCGAGGACCTCCACGACCACCGCCGGGCGGACGGCGGAGGCGGCCCAGCCGGCCAGGAGGAGGCTGGTGGACATCGACAGGGTGATCGTTCCGAGCTCGAGAGCCAGGATGCGGCCCCGGACCCGGTCGGGTACCAGGACCTGGATGCCGTACCCGGTCATCGCCACCTGCGTCCCGCCCCCCAGGTGGGCCACGGTCACGATCCCGGCCGCCGCCCAGATCCCGGGGGCGGCGGGGAAGGCCAGGTAGGCGGCGCCGAAGAGGGCCATGGCCGCCCCGATGGCCGGGAAGAGCCGGCGGGTGTCGCCGCCGACGAAGGCCCGGGCCGGGAAGGGGCCGAGCAGGGTGCCCAGCCCCCGGGCGGCGTAGAGGATGCCGATCCCGGCGTCCGAGGCGTGGAAGGAGTGGGTGGCGAAGAACGGCAGGAGACCGATCATGCCCGTGCCCAGCCCGAACCCCAGCTTCTGGGTGAGCAGGGCGGCGATGCGTGGGTCCCGGCGGGCGTGGGTGATGCCCTCCCGGACGTCGGCGGTGGCCTTCTGGGGCTGGGGGGCTGGATGCTCGACGGGCCCGTCGAGCCCGACCGGGGCGACGGGGCCGAGGGTGGTTCTGACCCGGCAGATGAGCAGGGCGGAGACCACGAACGACCCGCCGTTGATCACGAAGGCGGCATCCCGGCCCAGCAACCCGGCCACCACCCCGCCGGCCGCCGCCCCGACGGCGGCCATGATCCCCCAGGTGGAGGCCATCAGGATGCTGGCCGGCCCGAGTTCTGCGGGACGCACGACGTTGGGCAGGCCCGCCCGGGAGGCCGGGTCGAAGAACGCCCCGCACGCCGCCAGCCCCGCCATGGCGGTGAGCCCCAGCCAGAGCATGCCGGCCGAGCGGACGGCGAGCATGGTGAGGGCCAGGGCCGCCCCGGCGGCGTTGGTGAGGAGCATCAGCCGGCGGCGGTCGAAGCGGTCGGCCACCACCCCGGTGAGCGGCGCCAGCAGGAACTGGGGCACGAAACCGGCGGCCAGCACCACTCCCCCGGCGGCCGCCGAGTGGGTGAGCGAGACCGCCAGCCCGGTGAGGGCCACCAGGTTGAACCAGTCCCCGCCCAGCGAGATCAGCTGCGCGGTCCAGAGCCGGCGGAAGTTGCGGTTGGTGCCCAGCAGGCGGAGGTAGGGCCGGCGCATGGATCCAGCTTGACGGATGGCCGGGTTTATCTCGCCTCCGCACCTTTCGTGCGAGCCTCGCCGCCATTTTGGCGGTCAAACTCGCACGAAACGCTCCCTGCCCCCCGAAATAGGTCGCGCCAACCCTACTCGGCGATCGCCTCCAACTCCTCCCCGGCGGTCTCGGGCAGGGTGCGCAGCAGGATCACCGCCGGGATGAGGGCCAGGGCCGCCAGCGAGACGCTGTCTCCCACATGGCCGATCAGCCCCCCTTTGGCGGCGAGGGTGCCCACCGCCAGGAGTCCGGCGCTGGCGCCCAAAGTGCCGGCCACCGAGCGGCTGATCGCCACGGCGCTGGCCCGGACCGGGGTGGCGAACAACTCGGAGGAAAGGGCGTTCAGCACCGGCGCCGCCCCGAGCCCGAAGAAGACCGCCAGGGCGAGGACCGCCAGCAGCGCCGGGCGGCCGTGCAGCTGGAAAGCGGCGATGCCGAAGGCCGTGCCGGCGGTGAGGTACAGGGTCCCGGTCCGGCGCCGCCCCCACCGGTCCTGGAGCCGCCCGGCGAGCAGGTAGCCGGGGATCCCGAGGATCACCGCGGCCGCCAGGAACGTGTTCGCGGTGTTGGCCGGGAAGCCCCGTTGGTGGCGGGCGAAGTAGGTCCAGTAGGCAGAACCGCTGATGGTGGCGAAGTTGAACAGGAACAGCACGCCGCTGATGACCAGGATGCGGCGGCGGGGCTCGCCGCGGGCGAAGGCGGTCAGGGATGCCCGGGGGGAGAGGTGGGGGCCCTGCTCCTTCGCCTCCCGCCAGCGCCGGCTCTCCTGCAGCTTGAGGCGCAGCGGGGCCACCACCAGCACCGGGATGGTGCCCAGCAGGTAGAGCCCCCGCCAGCCGAGGGCGGTGTGCGCCAGGGCCTTGTAGGCGACCGCCACCGCGATCAGCCCGAGGGCGCCCAGCGCGGAGAGCGAGCCGAGGAACCGGCCCCGCAGCTCGGCGGGGAACTCCTCGGCGGCGATGGTGATGGCGATGGCCACCTCGGTCACCAGGAACGACCGGGCGACGAACTGGATGGCGGCGAAGATCGCCACGGTGTGGGCGGCCGCGGTCAGCCCGGTGAACAGGGCGTACAGGAGTGTGGTCACGATGAGGAGCGGGCGGCGGCCGACCCGGTCGGCGGCGGCGATGAGCACCAGTGCCACCAGGGCGCCCAGGTTCACCACCGCGGCGGCACGCCCGATGGTGGCGGTGGAGGCGTGGAACGACTTGGCCAGGTCGGGGATGACGATGGCGGCGATGCCGGTGTCGTAGCCCTCGAAGAACGTGGCGGCGCCCAGGAGGACCGCCAGCACCCGGAGGTAGGAGCGATCCCGCGGTGCGGCCTGGGCGCTCACACCGGGATTCTGTCAGAAGGCAGCTGGATCCCCCAGCCAGCGCGACCATAGGTGCACGGGGCAGCCGGTGGTATTTGCAGGTAGCAAGGAGGTAGCGCCATGGGATCGATTCACATGCTGACCGACGTACCCGGCCCCCGCTCCCGCGCCCTGGCGGAACAGGGCTCGCGCTCCATCGCCCGCCCCACCGCTCCCTCCGGGGGCGAGGTCTTCATCGCCCGGGGCCGGGGGCCCTGGGTGGAGGACGTGGACGGCAACCGTTTTCTCGACTTCACCGGCGGGCTCGGGTGCCTGGTGGTAGGCCACGCCCACCCCCGGGTGGTCGCCGCCGTGCAGCATGCGTCCGGCGACTTCCTCCACACCGACTATTCGGTGATCCCCTACGAGTCCTATGGCGTCCTGGCCGAGGCCATCGATGGGCGCACCGGTGGGGGACGCAAGGTCGCATTCTTCAACTCGGGGGCCGAGGCAGTGGAGAACGCGGTCAAGATCGCCCGGGGCGTCACCGGCCGGCCCGGGATCCTGTGCTTCGAGGGAGCCTTTCACGGCCGGACCAACCTCGCCCTGGCCCTCACCCACCGCGAAGTTCCGTACAAGAAGGGCTTCGGCCCGTTCGCCCCCGAGATCCACCGGGTGCCGTTCCCGGGCTTCAACGGAGCCAGCCTGGCGGACTTCGAGCAGGCGGCGTCAGCAGTCCTCGAGAGCCACGCCATTGCGGCGGCCATCGTGGAGCCGGAGCTGGGTGAGGGCGGTTATGTGGTCCCCCCGACCGAATTCCTCGCATCCCTGCGCCGCCTGTGCGATGCCCACGGCACGCTCCTCATCACCGACGAGGTCCAGTCGGGCTACGGGCGTGCCGGGACCTTCCTGGCCGGCGACCAGTCCGAGGTGCGAGCCGATCTGGTCACGCTGGGCAAGTCGATTGCGTCGGGCCTGCCCCTGTCGGCCGTAGCCGGTGACGCCGCCGTCATGGACGTCCTCGACCCCAGCACCCTGGGCGGGACCTACGTCGGCAACCCCGTGGCCATCGCCGCCGGGCTGGCCGTGCTGGAGGCACTGGACGACGAGGACCTGATCGCCCGGGCACGGCACATCGGCACCCGGCTGAAGGAAGGCTGGGCAGTGATCGGCGCCGACCACTCCGGGCTCATCACCGACATCCGTGGCCTCGGGTCGATGGTGGGTGTCGAGTTCGTCTCCCGGGCGGCGCTGGCGTCCTTGCGGGAGGCCGCTTTCCGGGCCGGGGTGCTGACGATGACCGCCGGGGCCGAGGGCCGGGTCCTGCGCCACCTCATGCCGCTGGTCATCACGGACAGCGAGCTCGACGAGGCGTTCGAGGTGTTCGCCAAGGCGGCTGCCGCGGCGTCCTAACTCAGCGCTCCAGGAGGACCGCCAGCACCGAACCCAGCACGATCACCCCCATGGCGGCGACCATGATCCAGGCGACCGTGCGGGACATCTTCTGGTGGCGGCGGCTGAACAGCCCACCGCGGTGCGGCGGCATGGCTGCCATTTGATCATGCCGGGTGCATCAGGGCTGGTTCAGCGTGCCGGGTCACCGTGCTGGGTCACCGTGCTGGGTCAGGCGGCGCGCACCGGCAGCGAGGCGAGCCCCCGCAGGGTGATGTGCGGCCGCCACTCCAGGGTCTCGGTGGCCGGCTCGATCTCGGGTGCCCGGGACAGCAGGGCGGTGAACGCCTCCATGCCCTCCAGGCGGGCCAGCATCGCCCCCAGGCAGAAGTGGATGCCGCCACCGAAGGAGAGCGGCTTCACGTCGGGGCGGCCGACGTCGAGGCGGTCGGGGTCGTCGAACACCGCCGGGTCCCGGTTGCCCGCACCCAGGATCAGGGCGACCGGCTGGCCCTTCGGGATGCGCCACTGCCCGATCTGGGTGTCCGCCTTGGCCACCCGGCCCGTGTTCTGCACGGGACTGTCGTAGCGCAGGAGCTCCTCGATGGCCGGGCGGATCATCACGGGGGTGGCCCGCAGGCGGGCCATCTCGGCCGGGGCGCGCATGAGTGCCAGCATCCCGTTGCCGATGAGGTTCCGGGTCGTCTCGTGTCCCGCCCCGAAGAGCAGCGCCACGGTGGAGATGAGTTCGGACTCGCCCAGGTGGCCGCCTTCGTCCTCGGCGGCGATGAGTTCGGAGAGGAGGTCGCTGCCCGGCGAGCGGCGGCGCTGGGCGATGACGTCCTTCAGGTACGCGGTCAGGGCCATGACGGCGGCGTCGGAGCGGATCGCCTGCTCCTCGGTCACGATCGGGTCCAGGGCCTGCGCCACCGCCTCGGCCCACTCCCGGGCCTGCGCCCGGTCCTCGGCCGGGAGGCCCAGCAGCTCGCTGATGACCGTCACCGGGAGGGGCAGGGCGAGGCCCTCCACCAAGTCGGCCACGCCGCCATCGGCCAGCACCGCCACCAGGTCGCCGACCAGCCCGTTGACGATGTCCTGGATCCGGGGGCGCAGTACTTCGACGGCCCGGGGGGTGAACGCCTTGCTCACCAGACGGCGGAGGCGGGTGTGGTCGGGCGGGTCGCGGAAGAGCATCCAGCGGCTGAACTCGTCGATGGTGATGGTGCCCGGGCCCACCATGGTCTTCAGCATCACGGCGGTCTCGTCCATGGCGTGGCCCATGCGCGGGTCCCGCAGGGCGGCGGTGATGTCGTCGTAGCGGCTGAGCAGCCAGAAACCGAGCGGGCTTTCGTAGAGCGGGGCGTGCTCGCGCAGGAGGCGGTACTGGGGGTAGGGGTCGGCGTGGACCGAACGGTCGAGGGGGTTGAAGAAGACCAACTCCGGGTCCATGCCTCAGGCTATCACATTCCAAAATGGAGTATCGCTGGCGGCCCGCTGCGCACCGGCCGGGCGCCGCGCGGGAAGATAGGGTTTTCCGCCGCAGTTCCCCGCATCCATCACCACGAGGAGGAATGCCGTGGCCGACGACCACTCCGCCGACGCTCTCCGCCACATCGACGCCCTGCTGGAAGAGCGCCGGACCATCGAACCCTTCGAGGCGTTCCGCGCCCACGCCCTGGTCTCCGACCGGTCGATCTATGACCGGGCCGACGCCGACCCCGAGGCGTTCTGGGCCGAGGAAGCCGGCCGGCTGACGTGGTCGAAGCCGTGGGACCAAGTTGTGGACTGGAACCCGCCCTGGGTGAAGTGGTTCATCGGCGGGAAGCTCAACGTGGCCGTGAACTGCCTGGACCGCCACGTCGAGGCGACCCCCGACCGGGTGGCGTACCACTGGGAGGGCGAGCCGGGCGATACCCGCACCATCACCTACCGGGACCTCTACGAGGACGTGTGCCGGTTCGCCAACGCCCTCAAGGGTCTGGGCGTGGCCAAGGGTGACCGGGTGGCGATCTACCTCGGCATGGTGCCCGAGCTCCCCATCGCCATGTTGGCCTGCGCCCGGATCGGCGCGGTCCACTCCGTCGTGTTCGGCGGGTTCTCCGCCGAGGCGCTGCGGGACCGGATCATCGATGCCCAGGCAACCGTGCTGGTCACCGGCGACGGGGCCTGGCGGCGGGGCGGGATCGTGGCCCTGAAGGAGCAGGCCGACAAGGCGGCGGCCGCCTGCCCCTCGATCACCTCCGTGGTGGTGGTGAAGCGGACCGCCCACGAGATCGCCTGGACCGAGGGCCGGGACGTCTGGTACCACGACGTGGTCGACGGGAAGCCAGCCGAGTGTCCGGCGGAGGAGATGGACGCCGAGGACCCGCTCTACATCCTGTACACCTCGGGCACCACCGGGAAGCCCAAGGGGATCCTGCACACCACCGGTGGGTACCTGACCGGCGTGGCGGCCACCCACCGTCTGGTCTTCGACCTGCACCCGGAGACCGACGTCTTCTGGTGTGCCGCCGACGTCGGCTGGGTGACCGGCCACTCCTACATCGTCTACGGCCCGCTGGCCAACGGGGCCACCAGCATCCTGTACGAGGGCGCCCCGGACACCCCGGGCAAGGACCGGTGGTGGTCGATCGTCGAGCGCTACCGGGCGACGATCCTGTACACCGCCCCCACCGCCATCCGCACGTTCATGAAGTGGGGCACCCAGTTCCCCGAGAGCCACGACCTGTCGTCGCTGCGCCTGCTGGGCTCGGTGGGCGAGCCGATCAACCCCGAGGCGTGGATGTGGTACTTCGCCCACATCGGCGGCGAGCGCTGCCCGGTGGTCGACACCTGGTGGCAGACCGAGACCGGCGCCATCATGATCACGCCCCTGCCCGGGGTCACCACGCTGAAGCCCGGGTCGGCCACGAGGCCGTTCCCGGGGATCTCGGCCGACATCTTCGACGAGGCCGGCTGGCCGGTGGGTGTGGGCCAGGGCGGCTACCTGGTGCTGCGCCGGCCGTGGCCGGCGATGTTCCGCACGATCTACGGCGACCCGGACCGTTACGTCCAGAACTACTTCAGCCGGTTCAGCTCCGATGTCTACCTGGCCGGCGACGGCGCCCGGCGGGACGAGGACGGCTACTTCTGGCTGCTCGGGCGCATCGACGACGTGATGAACGTGGCCGGGCACCGGCTGTCCACCTACGAGATCGAGTCCGCCCTGGTGGACCACCCGTCGGTGGCGGAGTCGGCGGTGGTCTCCCGGCCGGACGACATCGTCGGCGAGGCGATCGTGGCCTTCGTGACCCTGAAGTCCGGGGTGGAGGGCAACGAGGTGCTGATCATGGAGCTGCGGGAGCACGTCGCCACCAAGATCGGCAAGATCGCCCGGCCGCACTCCATCGTGCTGACCGACGACCTGCCGAAGACCCGCTCGGGCAAGATCATGCGCCGCCTGCTGCGCGACGTCGCCCACGGCCGGGCGTTGGGGGACGTGACCACCCTGGCGAACGCCGACGTGGTCACCCAGATCCGCGATCTGGCCGCCGCCCGGCCCACCGAGGACTGAGCCTCGGGGGCGCGGCGGCGGGCGAGCGGCCTACCTCCACCTTTGCGTATCCCTGAACAGCATAGTTCTGCTCGGAGCTACACACGCAGAGATCTAACCCTTAGCAAGCTATCGGTCTAGTCTGGTGGGGCCGGCCGGGACCATGCCATGTCAGCCGGCCTTGGCCTTGGCGATCGCCTCGGTCACGTAGGTCTCGGTGGCCTCCTTGCCGAGGCCCAGCCCGGCCAGCAGGCCGTCGCTGCCCTCGAGCTCCAGCAGGGCCAGGAGGATGTGCTCGGTGCCGATGTAGTTGTGGCCCAGGCGCAGCGCCTCCCGGAAGGTGATCTCGAGGGTCTTCTTGGCTTCCGGGTCGTAGGGGATGAGGGCGGGGACCTCGCCCTCCGGGTCGGGCTCGGGGAGGGCGGCGAGGGCGGCCGCCCGCACGTCATCCACCGCCACCCCCTGCGCCTCGATGGCCCTGGTACCGATGGCGGCGGGGTCGACGAGCAGGCCCAGCACGATGTGCTCCGGGCGGATCTGGCTGTGGCCGGTCTGGCGGGCCTCGTCCTGCGAGGCCATGACGGCGTTGCGTGCCCGGGGGCTGAACCGGGAGAAGCCCTGGTTGGGGTCGAGGAGGCCACCCTCGGCGCCCTTGACGAAGCGCTTCTGGGCAGCCTGCTTGGTCACTCCCATGGCCCGCCCGATCTCGGTCCACGAGGCCCCCGAGCGCCGCGCCTGGTCCACGAAGTGGCCGATGAGGTGGTCGGCGACGTCGCCCAGGTGATCGGCGGCGATGACGGCGTCCGAGAGCTGGTCGAGGACGTCACCGTGCACCCGCGTGATGGCATCGATGAGGTCGTCGAGCCGGACGGGATTGGTCATGCGGACGGGCTCGGTCATGGCGGTGCTCCTCCGGGTCGGGCGGTCGCTGGTCGCTGGTCGCCAGCTCGTCAACTGTAGGTTGACGATGCGCCGCTGTCAACCCGGAGTTGACGGGTGGCTAGGACGCCACCACCACTGTCACCGAGAAATCACCCGCGGTGCCCGTGCAGCGCAGCGCTTCGCCGCACGACACCCGGCTCGCCGAGATCACCGACGTCCCGGGCGCCTGGGCGAGGTAGTCCTGGGCCGCGAACCCGCACCCCGACCCCGGGATCATGGGGCACATGACCATCGGGAGCGGCCCGATGTGGGGCGTCGGCTCCAGGACCGCCGGGTTGGACGGCGGGTTGAAGCCCCAGTAGGTCGAGCCCAGCTCCACCTCGATCCGGGTCCCGACGGTGACATGCAGCGTCGAGCCGTTCGCCGAGTCGCCAATGCTCACCGGCACCGGGCTGGGGGGCGGCGCCGCGCACATGGCATTGGGCGGGCAGGTGGGGCACCCGGGCACAATCGGCCCGCCGGCGGTCCCGGACGCCAGCGGGCAGACCACCGGCGGCGACACGACCGGTGCCGGTGGGACCGGGGTGGTCGGGGGCAGGATCTTGGGCGACGCCAATGGGCTGGGGGCAGCGGTCACCGGGGGATGGGGGACCGGTGGGATGACCACGCCGGGCGTGGGGCCGACGCTCGGGCTTGGCGCTGCCGGCGGGCCCGCCGGCGACGGAGGAGCCAGGGCGGTGGCGGAGATGAACGGCGCCCCGCTCACGTCGGCCACCCCCGCCGGGACCGTCGCCAACCGCTCGGGCAGCGTGACGGCATAGGCGGCGAGGGCCGCGATCACCAGGACGGCTGCGCCCACCGCCACCGCCAGCCGGGCGGTGAGCATCCCGGCGTCATGCCCGGCTGCGCCCTGCCCGGCTGCGCCCTGCCTCGCGGCCTGTCCCGTCATCGCCACCTCCCGGCACCGTTCAGATCGAGGCGATCGATTCGGCTCGCTGGGTTGGACGCCGGGCCTGCGCACGAAGTTCCGTGAAACCGGGGAGTCAGCCCTCCAGCGGGCAGCCGGCCCGCTCGGCGGCCCGGACGAGGGCCTGCGTGCACAAGACCTTGACCATCTCCCGCTTGTAGACCGACGACCCCCGGGAGTCGCCCACCGGGTGGGTCTCCTCGGCAGCGATGCCCCCCGCCCGGCGCAGGGCGTCCCGGTCGAGGTGGCGCCCATTGAGGTACTCCTCGGCCTTGGCAGCCCGGGCGTAGGACATGGCGACCCCGGTCAGGCCGATGCCGCAGTCCCCGATGAGCCCGTTGGTGTCCACCGTGAACTGGGCGGCGACCCCCACGGTGGCGAAGTCGCCGACCTTGCGGTGGAGCTTCAGGTAGGCGCCCCCGCCGTCGGCGAGGCCGGAGACCTCGATCGAGGCGAGGATCTCGGCCGGACCGAGGGCGGTGCAGTAGCTGCCCACGAAGAACTGGTCGGCAGGGATCGTCCGCCAGCCCTCGGGGCCGACCGCTCGGAAGCGTGCCCTCGCCGCCAGCAGGGCCGGCCCCCAGTCACCCGATGGGTGGGCGTGGGCCGCCGAGCCGCCGATGGTGCCCACATTGCGCACCAGCGGGTCGGCGATCACGTGGGTGACGTCCGCCAGCAACGGGGCGTGCGCCTTGAGCACGGTGGAGGCCTCCAGGACGGCGTCGGTGGTGGTGGCCCCGATCGTGAGCGTCCCGGCCGACTGCTTGATCCCGGACAGGCCGAGGCGGCGCAGATCCACCAGGTGAGCCGGGTTCTGGTAGCGGAACCGCATCTGGCGCACCAGGCTCTGCCCGCCGGCCAGCACGCGGGCCTCCTGGCCGTAGGTGGCCATGAGCGCAACCGCCTCCTCGACGGTGTCGGGGACGTGGAAGTCGAAGCGGCCCGGATACATCGGCTACGACACCCCCGCCAGCCGGGCACCCGCCCCGGCGCTGCCCAGCCAGGACCGCCCGTGGGCCTGCCCGACCAGGATGTGGGTGTGCGCCTCCATGAGCCCGCCCAGGTTGGGGTCGTGCTCGTCCGCGTCACCGGTGAGGGGCAGGATGCAGAAGATCACCCGGCCGGCGTCCTCGGCGGCGTGGGCGACGCTGGCCTCCGTGGCGATGGTCTCGGCCCCCAGGCGCCCCACCCACCGGATCATCCACTCGGCGGGCGACTCGGGCGCCGAGTGGGCCACGGCGATCTCCCGGGCGGCCAGCGCCCGGGCCCCGGCCCGCAGGAGGGCCTGGGCGAAGGGCCGACCTGCCGGGGCGGGCGGCGGCTCCGGGGTGGCGATGCCCGTGCCCATGGTCTGCAGGACCCCCGAGAAGGCCCTGGCTTCCTTCATCCCGCCCGGCACCAGGACCAGGACGTGGTCGGTCGGGCGGAGGCGGGCGAGCTGCGGTTCGAGGTCGGCCGTCCAGAAGCGTGCGGGCCGGCCCGCGAGCAGGTCCTCGGCCACCGACGCGGGCACACGCCAGTCGCGTCCGGGCTTGATGCCCGGGATGCGCCCCTGGCGGCACCAACGTGTCACCGTGTCGGGGCTCACGCCAAGCCGCTCCGCGACGTCGGCAACCCCGACAAAAAGCTCCTGCATGACCAATTTATCCTATAGGGCTGGTACTCACATGATACGGCGTTCCCTGGCAACGGTCTACCGAATGGGAGACAACCGGGCACAAACTGGGGAACCGACTGGGAAGCGGACGGCCCGGAGCACGGAGGGGCGCGGCGTAGACTGGGCGAACCATGCGGATCTCGGTCGGGATCAACGGCCAGCCGATCGACGCGGATGTCGAGCCCCGACTCCTCCTCGTCCACTTCCTGCGGGACATCCTGGCGCTCACGGGCACCCAGATCGGGTGTGACACCACCAGCTGCGGGGCGTGCACCGTGCTCCTGGACGGGATGGCGGTCAAATCCTGCGGGGTATTCGCCGTGCAGGTGGATGGCCGGGAGATCACCACGGTCGAGGGCCTGGCCCCCCACGGCCACCTCCACCCGATCCAGGAGGCATTCAAGGAGTGCCACGCGGTGCAGTGTGGCTTCTGCACGGCCGGGATGATGCTGGCCTCCATCGCCTTTCTGTCCCACCACCCCGACCCAAGTGACGAGGAGATCCGGTGGGCGCTCAGCGGGAACCTGTGCCGGTGCACCGGCTACGCCAACATCGTGAAAGCGGTGCAGTGGGCCGCCCGGCGCATGGCCGCCCCCGCCGGTGGAGCGCCGACCGGGGTGGCGGCAATCCTGGCCGCGGCGACGAGGGACCGCGATGGCAGCTGAGCCGGCCCGCCCGTCCCCGCCCGCCCATGAGTCTGCCCATGAGCCCGTCCACGAGTCCGCCCAGCGGGGCGCCATCGGGGCCAACCTGCCCCGGCGGGAGGACGACCGCTTCATCCGGGGCCAGGGCACCTTCGTGGCCGACGTCGCCCTACCCGGGATGGCCCACATGGCCATCCTGCGCAGCCCCATGGCCCGGGCGAAGATCCGCTCGATCAACGTGGCCCCCGCCTTCTCTCTCCCGGGGGTGATCGTGGTCGTCACCGGCGAGTTGCTCGCCACCCGCAACCTGGCGTGGATGCCGACGCCGTCGGGCGACGTCCAGCCGGTCCTGGCGGTGGGCGAGGTGTGTTACCAGGGCCAGGAGGTGGCCTGCGTCATCGCCGAGGATCCCTACACCGCCCACGACGCCCTGGAGTTGCTCGAGGTGGACTACGAGCCCCTCCCCGGGCTGATCGACCCGACCCAGGCCCTCGCCCCCGACGCCCCCCGGGTGCGCCAGGACAAGCCGGACAACGTCTGCTACTCCTGGGAGGCGGGCGACGCCGAGGCCACCGACCGGGCCTTCGCCGGTGCCGCCCGGGTCATCAGCCTGGACACCTACTACCCCCGCTGCCACCCCGCGCCCCTGGAGTGCTGCGGCTGCCTGGCCGACGTGCACGCCGTCGAGGGGAGCGCCCGGATCTACTTGACCTCCCAGGCGCCCCACGCCCACCGCACGATCCTGGCCGGGCTGGTGGGCCTGCCCGAGCACCAGGTGCGGATCATTTCGCCCGACATCGGGGGGGCGTTCGGCAACAAGATGCCCCTCTACCCGGGCTACGTGGCGGCGGTGGCGGCGTCGTTCCTGCTGGACCGCCCGGTGCGCTGGATCGAGGACCGCACCGGCAACCTCCTTTCCACCGGCTTCGCCCGTGACTTCCGCATGCACGGCGAGCTGGCCCTGGACCGGTCGGGGCGGATCCTCGGGCTACGGGTCACGCTGCTGTCCGACCACGGGGCCTTCTACGCCGACGCCCAGCCGGCCAAGTTCCGGGCCGGCCTGTTCCACATCGTGACCGGGTCCTACGACATCCCGGCGGCCCATGTCGCCGCCCAGGGCGTGTACACGAACAAGGCGCCCGGGGGGGTGGCCTACCGGTGCTCGTTCCGGGTCACCGAGGCTGCCTTCCTGATCGAGCGCCTGATGACCACTGCGGCCTCCGACCTGGGCGTCGACCCGGCCGAAATGCGCCGGCGGAACTTCATCCTGCCCGAGCAGTTCCCCTACCGGACAGCCACCGGCTTCTCCTACGACTCGGGCAACTACGAAGCGGCCCTGGACCTCGCCCTGGAGAAGGCGGGGTACGCCGAGCTGCGCCGGGAGCAGGCGGAGGGGCGCAAGAAGGGGCGCCTGATGGGGATCGGGATCTCAAGCTTCACCGAGGTGGCCGGTGCCGGGCCGAGCCGGGACTACGACCTGATGGGCATCAAGATGTTCGACTCCGCCGAGCTCATCGTGGCGCCCACCGGCAAGGCGATCCTCAAGCTGGGCGTCCAGAGCCAGGGCCAGGGCCACGAGACCACCTTCGCCCAGATCGTCGCCCACGAGCTGGGGATCCCGCCCGATGACGTTGCGGTCTACCACGGCGACACCAACAACACGCCCTACGGGCTGGGGACCTTCGGCTCCCGGAGCACCCCGACCGGCGGGGCGGCCACCGCCGTGGCGTGCCGGCAGCTGATCGACAAGGCCCGCCGGATCGCCGCCCACCTGCTGGAGGTGGAGGCCGACGACGTCGTGTGGCAGCCCGGCCGGTTCTCCCTG
The DNA here is from genome assembly GCA_035765775.1 of Actinomycetota bacterium. Classification (NCBI taxonomy): domain Bacteria; kingdom Bacillati; phylum Actinomycetota; species Actinomycetota bacterium. The sequence goes on from DASTWV010000055.1 coordinate 194,627, forward strand.
AGAGGGCTCCCGGAGCGGGAGGTCACCTTCCAGGAGGTGGCTGCCGCCGCCTACATGAACCCGCCCGAGGGCCTGGAGCCCGGCCTGGATACGGTCTCGTACTACGACCCGCCGCAGCTGACCTTCCCGTACGGCACCTACATCGTGGCGGTGGAGGTGAACGCCGAGACCGGCGAGTGGAAGGTCCTGAAGATGGTGGCGGTGGACGACTGCGGGGTACGGATCAACCCGATGATCGTCGAGGGCCAGATCATGGGCGGGCTGGCCGAGGGCTACGCCATCGCCTCGATGCAGGTGATCGACTTCGACGAGCACGGGGTCTCGGCCGGGTCCACCTTCGAGGACTACCTGGTGCCCACCGCCTGGGAGACACCCCGCTTCGAGCTGCACGAGCTGGTGACCCCCTGCCCGCACCATCCCTTGGGGACGAAGGGGGTGGGCGAGTCGCCGACGGTGGGCTCGCCGGCGGCCTTCGTGAACGCCGTGGTGGATGCCCTGGCGCCCCTGGGGGTGCGGAACATCGACATGCCCCTCACCTCCGACAAGGTCTGGGAGGCGATCCAGGGAGGCCGGGACTAACCTTTGCCCGAGGGCGGCGCGCTGGGGGTCGCGGTGCCCGTCGTGGCCGGCGTGGCGGTCTGGGTCGGCGCCGGGATCGGGGCGTAACTGAGGAAGCTCTGCGCCATGTGCGTGAACACCGGCCCGAGCGCGTTCTCGCTGGCGCTGTCGCTGGGGGGCTGGATCTGCAGTAGCAGCTGCACGAAGCGGGTCCCGTCCAGCAGGTAGTAGCCGTCGAAGTACGTGGTGGGGTTGGTGAGCGGCGCGTCCCACGTGAAGTGCCACCCGGGCAGGCCGCTGATCGCCACCGGGTTCTGGCTGACGATGTTCACGTCCTGGCCCAGGTTCTGCAGCAACGACGTCTTGAAGATGCCCAGGTCGCTGGACCCGTAGATGGCGCCGGTCAACGGGACGAACTGGATCAGCACCACATCGTTGTTCGGGTAGGGCGACGGCGGACCGAGCACCAGGGCGACTTTGGGATCCGGGTGGCTGAGCACCCGGGTGGTCCAGTCGCTGGGCCGGTCCATGGTGAACTGGAACTGGTCGTTGCTGTACTGGAAGTAGGTCTCCCCCGTGGGGCTCGGCGTGGGGCTGGTGGCGGTCCCGGTGTTTACCTTCGTGGGGTGCTTGCCCAGCTTCGAGATGACCGTCGTCCCGCCCACCACCAGGGTGGCGAGGACGAGCACCGCCGCCAGGATGAGGCCCACCCGGGTGATCACTGCCCGTGGGCCCCCGCGCGCCGGTTTGGCCAGGCTGCCGATGCTGAGGCCCTTCCTGGGCGGGCCTGCAGGATCCGCCGGGGGCTGCGCAGGTGGGGAGTCGCTCACAGCCTTGTTTGACGGCGCGGGCGGGGCCTGCGGTTCCCCCACTTCAGAGCTTGCCCCGTTGGTGGGCTCAACTCCCGGGTCGGGTGCCGGTTCTGAGGCCGGATCTGGGACGGGGGGCTCCTCGGGAGGGTCACTCACCGGGTCATTATTGACGAAACCAGCCGAGCCGCAGGCGGAGCGTCGGTCTCTACCGCCAGCGCACCAACTCCGCCACCTGCTGCAGGTCGAAGGTGTCCAGCAGGTCCAGGGCGATGTCCCGAGCCCGGGGATCCGACCCGCCCACGATCCGGCTCAGGATCTGCTGGGCGTCCTTGCCCCAGCCCAGGATGGTGATCGCCCCGACCTCACTGGCCACGAGGGCGGCGATGCAGGTGGTGACCTCGTAGGGCATGGCGTCCATCTCGGCCTTCAGGCGCTCCACCACCTTGCTGGTGTTCCCCACCCGCCCGGTCAGGCTGAGCAGGGCGGACAGCTGGCGCACCGCCCACCCGGACTCGAAGCGCCCCGAGGCGAACCAGGCCCCGAACACGGCCAGCTCGTCGGCGTAGTGCGGCTCGGCAGCGGCAGCCCCGGCGGCCGCCACGCGGGATTCCCACAGTTTCATCAGCCGGCCGAGGATCTCGCCGGGCACCCGCTCGATCTCCTGATTGCCCAGCATCTGGCCGATGTACGACATCGCGTAGGCCCGGTGGTCCGCCGGAGCCCGGTCGAAGAAATCCCCCAGTGGGCTGCCCTGCAGCGGGATGCGGCCCCGCAGGTACAGGCCGATGAGATGCTCCACCAGTCCCTGCCGGGGACGGGTCAGCATCTCGTCCGGGGCGATGGAGTCGATGGCCCGACGGTAGTCGTCGGCGAGCAGGTCGAAGACCTGGTCGAAGACCGAGGTCCGGGCGACGTAGCTGTCCCAAGCCACACTGCGGGCGTCTGAACCGGCGCCGTCTTCCCCTTCGTCGTTGGCCTCGCCCGCGCCGAAGATGGCGTCCCGATGCCCGATGGCCCACGTGGGATCCAGCATCAGCAGCCAGGGGAACCACTGCCCGTATGCCGCCCGCACCTCGGCGGCTCCGCCCGCGGCGAGGTGGGCCTCCAGGAGCACGCGCACCTCCGGCATCGTCTCCCAGCCGCTGCGGGCGATCTCCCTGCCCCGGGGGCCGCTCTCCACTTGCCGCCGGCGCCAGAGAGCGTAGCGAACGGCCGCCTGCAGGGCTTCGGCCGCCACCTCGGCATTGCCGGCGAGCACCTCGATGACCCCCCACGCCCGGTCGCCCAGTTCGTGGGGAAGCTCGACATCACCGGTGGTGAACCCCGCTCCCAGGGTGCGGGCGATGCCGGTGCGCAGGGCCACCGATCCCGACCGGGCCGCCTCCTCGAACAGCGCCAGCACCGGCTCCCAGGGGAAGGCGGAGCCCTGGCGGATCGCCTCCCGGAAGCCGGCGATAACCGCCCGGAGGTAGGCGTCGGGCAGGGCAGCCAATTCCCCGGCGTGGACGGCAAAGGGCTCCGGCCCGGAGGTGACCACCTCCGCCAGCTTGATCTGGAACCCGGCCTCGGTGGGTGCGCCGATGAGCCCGGGCGGGCGCCAGCGGCGGCAGAACACCACCAGCTCGGCGGCGGGGGCGGAGCGCAGCCACTCGGCCTGCTTGGGGGTGGTGAGGTCCACCGGCGGCTCCGAGGGCAGGAAGGCGAAGGCACCGTCCGGGGGCTCCGCCCCCGCCGCCTCCAAGGCATCCAGCCGGGTGGTCACCCAGCCGATCCGGAACGCCTCGGCGGCCTCCGCATCGTCCGGGTCGGCCGCCCAGCGCTCCGGCACCGGATCCCAGCGCGCAGGGGTGGGCCCGGCCCGGACGGCAGCCCGGATGCGCTCCCGCTCCTCCTCACTCAGGGCAGGGAACCGGCTCCGGGCCAGCAGGAGCCATTCCCGGCTGGTCACCGGGTCGTCCAGCAGGGCGACGTCCGCCAGGCGCTCGTCGGCCGCCGCGGGCGCGTCCTGGGGGAAGGCCGCCAGCAGGTGGAGCGCGAGGCGCCGGAAGATCGCCCACCCGCGGGTTTCCAGCCGGGCGCACAGCTCGGAGAGCATGCCGGGGTTCTCCCGGGCGGCCAACTCAGCTGCGTCCCGCAGGGCGGTGACCAGCGGGGAGCGCACGGTGCGGTCGAGGTTGCGGGGGTCCTCGTTGATGGCCGGCCGCCACAGATGCGACCCGTCCGGCCCCGGAACCGGGTCGGGTTCGGTGGTCGAGAGCACGAGGGCGCTGGCGACGACGTCGGCCAGCAGGTCGAGCGCGGCCAGAGGGGCAGCGGCGGTCACTGCGGGCATGTGCTCCTTCAGAATGTCCACGTAGTCGAAGGCACTGAAGCGGGCGCAGGGCTGCGGCCGCGCCGGGAGCCCCTCCTCGGCCGCCGCCCCCCGGGGAGGCGGGGCGGTGTCTGCCAGGAGCTCCAGGAGCACCCGGGCGAGGGCGATCGCCGCATCGGGCCGGCCCCCTTTGGCCAGCGCCGCCATCAGGGCACCCAGCTTCTTGGGCAGCATCACGTGGTAAGGCGACGAGCGCAGCCACCCTTCGGCCCGGGCCGCCAGGTCGGCTGCCAAGTCGGGGGGCAGGGCGAGCGCCGCGTCGGTCAGATCTTCTTGGACCAGGGAATTGTCCGTGTCCGGGATGGCCAACGCCACCCGGTGGACGGCGAACGGGTCCACCCCCGCCATCTTGGCCAGGTACTTCGAGTCCGGCCAGGGCGGGGCGCCGGAGACCCCGGGCAGGTAGTGGTCAATCAGGCCCGGCGGGTTCCGGAAGAAGCCCTGCTCGTGCAGCGGGTCGATCCACCGGGGGTTGTCGAGGCGCTCCAGGAGTGTGATCCGCTGCAAGGTGGACCCTCCCAGGGCGGCGGCCCGGGCCAACTGCTCGGGCGTGGGCAACCCGGGCTGGTGGAGCTGGCGGGCGAGCTCGTCGGGATCGGAGGTGGGCCGCCGGCACGCACCGCGCTCGCACACGTAGGCGATGGCCCCTTCCGCTGGTTCGGGACGGCCGGCCAGAAGGGGGGAGGCGATGCCGGGTTCGCCCGGCGCCCGGCCCACCAGCACCCGGTTGGGGATGAACCGGGCTTCGACGACCCGCCGGAGCGGGGTGGCATCCGGTCCGACCAGAACGATCTCCCGGGGGCCGGCGAGGTGGTAGTCCAGGGCGGCGTAGAGCATGGCGCACCCCTGGGGCGCCCCGGCCATGACCGGCTGCGCCGCCTCCAGGATCTCGACGCCCAGACGCTCCAGGCCGGCATCGCCCAGCACCGTGCCGAGGCGCTGCAGGACCAGCGAGGCCACGCCGTTGGCCGAGGGCGTCACCCCGTCGATCAAGTCCTTGCGGCGCAGCACCAGTGCCTCACCGTCGTCGGGGGTGGAGAAGATCCCAGCGATGCCCTCGGGACTGGTGTCCGGACTGGCGTCGGGGCTGGCGTCGGCGAAGTGGGCCACCAGGTACCGGGCGAGACCTTCGCAGGCCTCGAGCCAGCGGCTTTCGAAGGTTGCCTCCCAGAGCGCGAACAGGCCGTCGGCCAGGTAGGCATAGTCCTCGGCCAGGCCGGTCCCCGCCGGGTTGCCCCCGGTGGCGAGGTGGAACAGGCCCCCGGTGTTGGTCCGGGCACGGTCGAGGAGGAATGCCGCCGCCGTGCGGGCGGCTTCGACGAGGTCCGGACGGTCAAAGGCCCGCCCGGCCTCGGCCAGTGCCCCGATGGCCAAGCCGTTCCACGACGTGAGGATCATCCGGTCCACGGCCGGTCGGGGACGGCGGGAGCGGGCCTCACGCAGGGCCGCTCGCCCGCCCTCGGGAGGGACGTCGCCTGCGGCGCTGAGGACCAGGGTGTCCCCGGCGGGGCCCCCGGTGGGACGGGCGGGGTTCCACGGCGCGGTCCCGGTGAAGAAGGCCGCCGCCTCGGGCGCGACCTCATGGACCTCGGCGGGATCCCAGCGGTAGAAGGCACCGTCGGCGGGGGTTCCGTCAGCGGTGAGCGACTCGGCGTCCTCACCGGCGAAGAAGGCCCCCTCGGGCGAGCGGAGGTCGTTCACCAGGTAGTCCAGGGTCTCCAGGGCCACCCGCCGGAACAGCGGGTCCGGCCGGGACTGCCAGGCGTGGGTGTACGCCCGGGCCAGGAGGGCGTTGTCGTGCAGCAACTTCTCGAAGTGCGGCTCAGCCCAGGCTTCGTCGCTGGCGTAGCGGTGGAACCCACCCCCGAGCTGGTCGTAGATCCCGCCCCGGGCCATGCGGCGCAGGGTGAGGTCGGCGGCGCCGTGCGCCCCACCCGGGCCCCGGACCGCGGCTCGCAGCATCAGGTCGGCCATGCAGGGCTGGGGGAACTTGGGGGCCTCGCCGAAGCCACCGTGCACCAGGTCAGCGGTGGACTGGATGGCCAGGATGCCTTTGTCCCAGAGCTCCTGGCTCAGCGCCCTGCGCTCGGACAGCGCCGCATCCCGGGCCCGCATCTTCGCCACGACATCGTCCGCCTGGTGGTCCAGCTGCGCCCGGCTGTCCTGCCATTCGTCGGTGACCGACTCCAGCACTGCCCCGAACGACGGCAGCTCATCCCGGGCCGACGGCGGGAAGTAGGTGCCCCCGAAGAAGAGCTTGCGCTGGGGGGTGAGGAAGATGTTCATCGGCCAGCCGGCGTCGCCCATCAGGGTCTGCAGGGCCTCGAGGTAGGCGGAATCCAGGTCCGGACGCTCTTCCCGGTCCACCAGGATGGCAATGAAACTGGCGTTCAGGCGCTTGGCGATCTCCGGATCGGCGAACGACTCCCGGTGCATGACATGGCACCAATGGCAGCTGGCGTAGCCGATGGAGACGAAGACCGGCTTGTCCTCTGCCACGGCTCGGCTCCATGCCTCTTCCCCCCAGGGGTACCAGTCCACGGGATCCTCGGCGTGCTGCAGAAGGAAGGGGCTGGTCTCACGTGCGAGTCGGTTGGGCATGGCGGCGGATACTCCTGGGCTTGTCCACGGCGGGCCGGGAATGGCGATCGCGGGAGGCGCGACCCTTCCATGCTATCCAGCATTCTCCGCTGCGAGGAACCCAGGCGACCCCAGCAGCCCGGTGACGGATTCCTCGAGCCGAAGGCCGGCCATGCCGCAGCCCACGTCAAGATGACGGCTTCCGCCGGCGGTGCGCCGCACCCCGCTGCCCCACCGCGATCTTCGCCCGGTCCAGCGTGGAGCGCACCGCCGCCTCCCACACCGGGCGAACAATCCTGGCGCCGTAGATCCGTCCGAGCACCCACAGGTCCGCGCCCAGTTCCCCCCGGTACGTCAGGGTCGATGTGGCGCCCTCCCCGGTCGGGGCGAGGACGAACTCCTCGAGCACGTGGGGGACGGGTCCCGCCAGCAGGCAGAAGCAGATGCGCTCCGGGGGCTCGAAGCGCACGGCCCCGACATGCGCCCCAGGTAGGGTGCCGCGCCCGCCCGCGGGTGCGCCCCGCCATCAACGGGGGAGTCAGCCGTCGCCGGGATCCCGACTCGGGGGGCCGTCCGCAAGTGCGGCCGCGGCATCGCCGCGCCGGACCAGGCCCACCAGCTTGCCGTCCGAGGTGGTGATGCAAACGTTGGGCAACCTCCGCTCCTGCATGACTCGGGCAAGCTCGGCGGCGCGCCTATGGGGCCGGAAGGTGCTCGGGCCGGGCCGCATCGCCTGCTCGGCGGTCCGGGAGGGATCGCCGGCGAGCTCGGCCGCCCGCAGCAAGCCCAGGACGACCTGCTCGCCGTTGAGCACCACGCAGGCGTCCCACCCCTGCGCCCGCACGCGCCCGGCCACTTCCCCCAAGGGATCGCCCAGGCCGCAGGTAGGCACGTCCCGGCGGGCTAGGCCGCCGCCCCGGGGCTGCGCCGCCCCCGTCCCCTCGGTCGCCAGCCCGGCCGCCATCCAGTCGAGCTTGCCGGCGGCATAGTCGTAGACCTGGGAAAAACCGAGGCTTTCGAGCCGCCACGCGGCCCGCGGGCTCAAGTCTCAGGCGCCATCCCAGCAATAGACGACCACCGCCCGGGCGGGGTCGAGCTGCGTGGCGGCCTCGGCCTCGATCCGGCGCAGGGGCAGGTTGACCGCGCCCGGCAGGTGGTCCTCCTCGTACTCGCGGGCGGGCAGGACCTCCACCAGCTGCGCCCCGGCTGCTGCCAGGCGGAGGACCTCCTGCCGGTCGATGCTAGCCGGCACGGCCCACCGCACCCGATGGCAGCCGGCAACCGGTTTCAACCGCGGTACGGGCTAGTGCAGCAGGGTGTGCGCCGCGGCAGCCGCCGCCGAGACCACACCCCAGACCACCGCGACCGCGATGGCGATCCGGGTGGAGGCTCACAGGCCCCGCCAAGGCGCCAACAGCCGGCGGCCCATCCCGCCGCGGGTCCCGCCGCCTACCGCCGTTCTGCAAGATCTTCCAGCCATTGCTCACCCCTTCCGTGCGGGCCGATCGCTGCCCGGCGATGACGCCGGCCGTCCCGGCGGACCGGTGATGCATGCACAAGAACGCCACCGGCTGGGCGCCAAGGCGAGCATGCACCTCTACGCTGGCCCCGGGAGACAGGTCGGTATCGATTCCCTGGGCGGCCACGGAGACGCTGCGGGAGAGTCCGGCCGACGTTGTGCACACGTAGGGTGACGGTACCCGTTGCCAGGCCACTCACACAGCGGGGGGCGAAGACGACGTCCCCCGCCTCGATCGAGGTGGACCTTACGGCTCCGGGCGCGGCCCCGTGGTTGGTCAGGGGGAGGGAGCCCGCTGTCAACTCTGGACCCGGCGATCGGTGCCGCGTGGTTGCCCACCGGGAGGGCGATGAGCGTGTGGGTCGAGGTTGAGGTGCCCGTGGCCGTAGGCAGAGGTGGCTGCGTGGCGCAAAACAAAGGCGGGCGGCCCGGAGGCCGCCCGCCCACGAAACGAGAAGTGCTAGTTGATGGTGTCGTAGTTCCGGCGGTTGTACACCGAAGCCTGCTGGTAGCTGGTAGTCCGCTCCCGGTTGACGAACTTGGCCCGGCCACCCATCTCCACCGGGTAGCACGTGGTCTTCAGGAGGTCGCTGACAGCCGACGGCCCGGCCACATGGCCCTGGTTGTAGCCGTAGTCCGGGATCGTAGCTGACGCCTCAACCGACAGCGGCTCGCCCGATCCGCCACCGCCCCGCCTGAACAGTCCCATCCTGCACCTCCTGAGAGTGATGCGTGAGTACTGAAACCTACCTAGTCCTGCGCTGCCACTGTACTGCCACCCGGGGTTCTGGTCAACGCGAGCCCCGGCGGGCGGGGCCGGCTGCTAGTCCACCTCCATGTCCTCGTCGTTCGGCCCGGGCAGACCACCTTCCCGTGTGTTGGCGATGAGGTCGCTGACACTCTGGCCCGGGTTCAGCATCTTGCCTTCCCGCTCCATGGTCTTCTTCCAGGCCGCCGAGAGACGCTGCCCGGCGGCGTGCGTGTTGTGGGTGGCCTCGTTCTCCTCGGCGAAGGTGTCCAAGCCGCCGAAACCGATGCCCCCCATGGCGGATTCCATGGTGGCCCGGCCGATGGAGGCCTCGCGGTCGGCGCGGTCCTCGCCCATGAAGAACGCCGCCTCACGCCCGGTAGCGCCCCACAGATTGCGCAATGCGGAGAGCGCGTTGGCGCCCTCCTTCGGCAGCTTTGACGTGGCGTCCTTGCTGGCCTCGTCGTCCTCGTTCGACCTCATAGCCCGACCTCCGCCGACTCGTGGTCCAATCGGAACCCGCTTGAACCCAGACTAAACGCTGTTGAGATTTGCCTTTACGGCAGCTTCATCGCAGCGTCGAAGCGGCGCCCCACCTCGTCCCAGTTGATGACGTTCCAGAAGGCCTCGATGTACTCCGGCCGCCGGTTCTGGTACTTCAGGTAGTAGGCGTGCTCCCAGACGTCGAGGCCCAGGATCGGGGTGTCGCCGCCGATGAGGGGCGAGTCCTGGTTGGGCAGCGAGTAGAGCACCAGACGCTTGGCGGAGACCACGCACCAGGCCCAACCGCTGCCGAACTGGTTGGCGGCGACGGCGTTGAAGCGACCCTGGAACTCCTTGAAGCTTCCGAAGGAATCATCGATGGCCTTGGCCAGCGAGCCGGTGGCTTCGCCGCCTTCGCCCCCGAGGACGGTCCAGAACAGGGAGTGGTTGGCATGGCCACCGCCGTGGTTGCGGATCGGGCCCCGGTTGTCCTCCGGGACCCGGCCGAAGTGGCGCATCAGGTCGTCAACCGGCATCTGCTTCAGTTCCTGGTCGGTCAGCTGGTCCAGGGCGGCGTTGAGCTTGTCCACGTAGGTCTGGTGGTGCTTGGTGTGGTGGATCTCCATGGTGCGCGCGTCGATGTAGGGCTCGTTCGCGTCGTAGGCATACGGCAGTGGCGGCAGCGTGTGCACTCCCATGCAACCCTCCTTCGATTTGGCCGGTCAAGAGGTACCGGCAGCGAGCGGTCGATTCCCAAACTGTGCAGGCAACCTAACTACTTACCCATCTGGGGGCGATCCCACTGGGGCCACCCCGGAATCGGCACTCTACCCCGTGCGCTCAGGCCTCCCCGTCCAGCAGGCGGCGGTCGCGGAACAGGATGACGCGGACCTCGTCGCCCGCCCGGGCCACCGCCGTTCCCGCCGGGATCACCGCCAGCCCGTTGGCCCGGGACACCGTAGCCAGCAGGTGCGACGCCGGCGGACCGGTGGGCCGCGCCCGCCAGGCGCCCGCCTCGCCCGTCACCCGCACCCGGCTGTAGCGGGTCTTCTCCGCCGGGCCGGCGACGTCCTCTTCCAGAACCGCGGTCAACTCGGGCCGGGTGATCGAGCTGTGGCCCATCATGGTGAGGAGAGCCGGGCGGATGAAGAGCTCGTAGGACACGAACACCGACACCGGGTTGCCGGGGAGGCCGAAGAAGGGCTTGCCCTCCACCAGTCCGAAGGCCTGCGGGGCGCCCGGCTGCATCGACACCTTGTAGCGCTCGATGGTGCCCATGCCCTCGAGGATCCGCTTGACCACGTCGCGCTGGCCCACCGAGACCCCGCCCGAGGTGATCACCACATCGGCGTTGGCCAGCCCCTCCAGCATCGCGGCCCGCAGGCGGTCCTCGTCGTCCTCCACGATCCCCAGGCGCTGGGGGAGGGCACCGGCCTCGGCGAGGTTGCCCCACAGGGTGAACGAGTTGGCGTCGGCAATCTGGCCGTACTTTGTGGGTGCTCCGGGCTCGACCAGCTCGTCGCCGGTGGACAGCACCGCCACCCGGACGCGGGGATGCACCAGCGCGGTGGCGTGCCCGGCGCTGGACAGGACGCCCAGTTCGGCACCCAGGAGGCGGCGCCCGGCGGCCACCACGACGTCGCCCCGGTGCAGGTCCTGGCCGACCGGCCGGACGTACGAACCCTCGGTGAACTCCTTCAGGACCGAGACGCGGTCGCCCTCCTCGATGCACTCCTCGATGGGGGCGATGCAGTCGGCTCCCTCCGGGACCGGGGCCCCGGTGGCGATCCAGATGGCGGTGCCGGTCTCCACCCGCTCGGTAGGTGGATGGCCGATGGGGGCGTCGCCGATCTTGCGCAGGGTGACGGGCGAGCCGGCGGACGCCCCGGCGAGGTCCGCGGCCCGCACGGCGTAGCCGTCCATCGACGACGACGGGAACGTGGGGACGTCGAAGCCGGCGGTCACGTCCTCGGCCAGCACACAGCCCCACGCCTCCACCAGCGGGAGCGCCACCGGAGGCAGCGGCTTGACGGCGTCGAGGATCCGGCGCTGCGCCTCCTCGGGGGTGCGCAGCGAGCGCCGCTCGTCCATTTCCATCAACCCGCTCACTCCATCAACCCGCTCACGAGGCGACCACCGGGCTCGGCCCTCCTTCGGCAGGTGAGTCGATGCCGATCCAGCGCTCACCGTTCGGCCCGATCTCCAGCTTCCACACCGGCACCCGGCGCTTGACCTCGTCGATCCCGTAGCGGGCGGCCTCGAACGCCTCGCCCCGGTGGGGGGCCGACGCCGCCACCACGACGGTCTGCTCGCCCACCGGCAGGGTGCCCACGCGGTGCAGGATGCACATGCCGTTGAGCGGCCAACGTTCGGCGGCCTCCCCGGCGATGCGGGCCAGCAGCGGCTCGGCCATGTCCCGGTAGACCGAGTAGTCCAGCTGCTGGACGCCCTCCCAGCCCTCGCTGTGGTCCCGGACCGTGCCGACGAACACCACGGTGCCGCCAGCCCGGGGGTCGGCCACCAGGTCCATCACCTCGTCGATGGAGATCGCCTCGGTGCGGACACCGCTCGTGATGCGGGCCCCGGCGCCGCCGGCCACCGGGGGCAGCAGCGCCACCTCGTCACCGTCGGCGATGGGGTGGTCGTGGGGCACGGTCTCCAGGTTGACCGCCACGGACACCCGCTCCAGGATCGGTGCCGCCTCGGGCCAGGTGCGGGCCACCAGCGCCACCACCTGGCCGGCGGTCATGCCCTCCTCGATCTCCAGCGCCTGCTCGCCCGCGCCGGTGGTGGAGGCCAGCCCGCCGAACATGAGCAGGCGGATCTGTATGGTCCCGGGGGCGGTCATCCGGCTCATCATAGGCATGGCCTGAGCGCTATCCCGGGCCTAACCGGCGCTCACGCGCTCGCCCGCCGTGCGGGTGTCGATCCAGCCGCCGGGCCGGCCGCTACGGGCCGCCAGCAGGCCGGCCAGCACGGACAGGGCAATCTCCGGGGGTGTCTTGGCGCCGATGTTCAGCCCCACCGGCGACTGGACCCTGCCCACCTGCTCGTGGGGCACGCCGGCAGCCTTGAGATCGGCCAGATGGTGGCCGGTGTGGCGGGCGCTCCCCATGATCCCCACGAACCGGGGCGCGTGCACCAGGAGGGCGGCGATCTGCGCGGCGACGTCGGGCGCGTCGTGGTCCGTGCCCACCACCTCCATCTCCACACCGGGCATCGGGGCCAGCGCAGCCGGGTCGGCCAGGACGTGGTGGGCAGCGGCCCGGTGTTCGTCGGTGATCCAGCTCGCCCGGGACTCCACCAGGATCGTCTCGTAGCCCAGGTCCTTGCCCCAGCGCAGCATCCACAGGGCCACCGGGGTGGCCGCCAGCACCACGAGCCGGGGCCGGCGCAGGTAGGGCTCGAGGTAGACCTCGACCGTGCCGAGGTCGTGGTGGTAGGTGCGCAGCACGGGCCGCCCGGTGGTGAGCACATCGACGGCATCGGCCGCTGCCGAGACGTCGAACTCCGAACACCCGAGCGTGCCGGACAGCGGCCCGCCGGCGCCCAGGAGCAGCTTCTGTCCCGGCTGGCAGGGCGGCGCCCCGTCGGTGCGGATGGCGGTGGCCAGGAGAACCTCTTCCCCGCCGGCCAGGTGCTTCGCCAGGTCGAGGGTGACGTCGGAAGGGCCGACGCCCACCAGTGCCCCAGCCGGTGGGCCGGGGGCAGGCGGAGCCGGGATCGGCTCGGGCGCGCCCTGGTCGTGTGCGTGGTCGTGTGCGTGGTCGTGGTCGTGGCGGTGTTCCTGGGGAGGGCCCGGCGCCGTGGCGGCGGGAGCACCCGCATCCGCGTCGGCCGGCAGGGCGGTCTGGCTGGCGGTGTGCTGGGTATGCCCAGCCAGCAGCTGCAAGGCATGTGGGAGGACGTCGAGAACCGTGGTCAGGTTCTCCACGGCGCCCTTGGGGCTGCCCGGAAGGTTGAGAACCAATGCCTCACCCACCACGCCGGTCAGCCCGCGGGAGATGATCGCCATGGGGCTTGCCTGGCGGCCGACGGCCCGCATGGTCTCTGCCAGGCCGGGCGCTTCCCGGGTCATGATCGTGCGCGTCGCCTCGGGCGTGACGTCCCGGGGACCGAGCCCGGTTCCCCCCGTGCTGACCACCAGGTCGGCTTCGGAGGCCATCCGGGCGAGGGCGGCGGCAATCTCGGGGACCTCGTCGGCCACCACGGCCGTGGAGGCGATCTCGAAGCCAGCCTGGGTGAGCACGTCGGCCAGCGCCCGGCCCGAGTCGTCAGTGCGCGTACCGTGGAACACGCCGTCGCTCACCGTGAGAATGGCCGCCCGCCGCCTGTCTTCCATGGTCGCCCTCTCCCTCTCGCCGCCCGAAGCCACCCAGGTCCCGCGCACGCATTCTCCCCCAGCGGGTGCGCTATGCCCCTCCGGTTGGCCTTCGCCGTGCGCCTCGCCGTTGCGCCTCGCCGTTGCCTACCGCAGAGACAACGAAGAGAGGGAGGTAAAATTTCTACAAGGTTTCGGAACTCTGGGCCCGGGAAGTTGGGGTGGGGGCACATCCGGCGTCCCCGGTGCTCCGAATCAGGTCGGCACCAGCTTGTGGCGTTGGGTCGACGGTGCGATCTCAGGCTGGAGTCACTAATTTTTGGGCTGGCGTAGGATTGTGAGCTTGTAGGTAAAAGGTGGTCAGAAACGACGGAAGGGTCAAGGGGATGGAAATTCCGGAAACTGTAGAGGACCTGGCAGATATTCTGTTGGACCAGAACTACCTCGCCGATCGCGGCCTGGCCACGTCAACGTTCCTGGCGCTGTGCCTCGGCCGCCCGCTGCTCCTGGAGGGCGAGGCCGGGGTCGGCAAGACCGAGCTGTCCAAGGCGATCGCCGCCGCCTTCGGGCTGCAGCTCATCCGGCTGCAGTGCTACGAGGGCATCGACGCCAACCAGGCCCTCTACGAGTGGGACTACACCCGCCAGCTCCTCTACGTCCGCACCCTGACGGAGTCCTCGCTGGGCGACAAGCAGGCGGTGGACGACATCTTCGGCCCCCGCTTCCTGGTGGAGCGC
>DASTWV010000056.1 GCA_035765775.1 Actinomycetota bacterium
ATCCTGTAATGCACGGCCGCTTCGGAGGCCTCGAAGCCGGCCACCTGGTAGTCCTCCTCCACCCCCAGCCCGCCCAGGAGCCGCTCGCCTTACCCCACGAACACTGGCACCATGACCAGGTGCAGCTCGTCGAGGAGCCGCGCTTTCCAGAAGGCCCGGACCGTGGAGACGCCGCCGTCGATCTTGACATCCTTGCCGCCGGCCGCCGCCCGGGCTCGCTCCAGGACCTGTTCCGGCGAGCCGTCGACGAAGTGAAAGGAAGTGCCGTTTCCGAACTCCAGGGTCGGCCGGGGATGGTGCGTCAGCACGAAGACGGGATGCTTGAAGGGAGGGGTATCGCCCCACCAGCCCTCCCACTCCTCGTCGGCCCAGGGGCCGCGGAGGGGGCCGAACAAGTTGCGTCCCATTCCTTAGCCTGAGGGCTTCTCTGGACACTCTTGTGGGCCATAATGGTCCCGGAAGGAGTGCCCGAGATGACCAAGCAGAGCAGCAAGACCGACACCCCCGACCGTGGCCGGTTCTCCGCCAAGCGGAAGACCGAGGCGGTCCTCCGCCTCCTTCGGGGCGAGGACCTCGACACCCTCTCAAGAGAGCTGGGCGTCACCGCCGCCACGCTGTCCTCCTGGCGGGAGGGCTTCCTCGACGGCGGCACGGCGGCCATGAAGAGCCGGCCGACCGACGACCGGGACGAGGTGATCGCCCGCCTCCAGGCGAAGGTCGGGCAGCTCACCATGGACAACGAGCTGCTGGGGCAGAAGTGCCAGCACCTGGAGAGCGGCCGCCCTTTTGTCACGAGGAGGCGGGGCGGTTAGCCCGCTCCGCCTCCCCCGGCACCGGCAAGCGCTACGGCCTGCAGCGGGTCTGCCGCATCTTCGGCGTGGCCCGCTCCACCGCCTACTACCTCAAGGCCCGGGAGGCCGTCCCGCCCGAGCAGCGGCCCGTGCCCGGGAAGCGGGGGCCGATCGGGGCGGGCACTGACGAGGAGCTGGTCGGCCACATCCGCCGTGTGCTGGCCGAGTCGCCCTTCCACGGCGAGGGCTACCGCAAGGTCTGGGCACGGCTGCGGCATCAGGGCATCCGCACGGCCTCCGAGCGGGTCCGGCGGCTGATGCGGGAGCATCACCTCCAGGCCCCACGCCGGGGCGGCCATCCCCACGGCCCGAAGGCCCACGACGGCACCATCATCACTGAGGAGCCGGACACGATGTGGGGCACCGACATGACCACCACGGTCACGACCGGTGAAGGGACGGTGCATGTCTTCATCGCCGTGGACCACTGCACCTGCGAGTGCGTCGGCCTGCACGTGGCCAAGCGGGGCGACCGGTTCGAGGCCCTGGAGCCGCTGCGGCAGGGCGTGCGGGAGCACTTCGGCGGGTTCGACCGGGGCATCGCCCGGGGGCTGGCGATCCGGCACGATCACGGCAGTGCGTACATGAGCGACGACTTCCAGCGGGAGCTGGCCTTCCTCGGCCTGGAGAGTTCGCCGAGCTTCGTGCGAGAGCCGGAGGGCAACGGCTGCGCCGAGCGGTTCATCCGCACCCTCAAGGAGAATCTGCTCTGGGTGAGGGTCTTCGCCACGGTGGCGGAACTCGCCGAGGCGTTGCGGGAGTTCAAGCGGACGTACAACGAGCGATGGCTGATCCGGCGTCACGGCCACCGGCCCCCCGGCCAGGTGCGACGTAACCTCCTCGCTGGCGTCCCGGCGGCGGCGTGAGTACCATCAAGTCCCCGTCCAGAGAACCCAAAGGCCATACACCCGTACCGACCCCGTCGACTGCCCTCGTTCCAGAATAGCCGCTTCGACTTGGCTGAGGGTCGCCTTGTCGGTGAAGACGTGGGCAGCCCCTTCCTTCTGCATCAGCTTCGCGGACTCCGCGGTCCCGGGGAGGTGTTTGTTGAGGTGCTTCAAGTCATAGGCAAGTCCTGGCCTCGACGCAAGCGGTTCGTGAACGGGTACGCTGGGACACTTGCCCAGACTCCGCAGACGGGCCAAAGACAAAGTTGGAAGCTGTTCTTGGACGCCCCCTAAGCACAAGAGTAGTACAGTGAATCGCCACCCAGGAGCTTTCTGTATGTTATTGCAATCCTAGGGGTTAAGTCCCGCAGTCGATTTGGAATTTA